>JAILKL010000042.1 GCA_024693775.1 Pseudobutyrivibrio sp. | reverse complement strand
CATGTGTTAGTTCTATTAGGAGAACAGCAGGCATCTTACTTTACAGATTCGAATTCTTCGATAATCTCTTTTTCTGGTGCAGGTGTAAGTAAGCTTACGACTACACAAAGAACTAGGGCTACTAAGAATCCTGGCAGTAATTCGTAGATTCCAAATATGCCTCCAAGTGGTTTTATCATGAATTTCCAGATGAAAATCATAAGGCCACCACCAATCATGCCTGCAATTGCTCCGTATCTGTTAGCACGCTTCCAGAAAAGTGCAAGTAACATGATTGGTCCAAAGGCTGCACCAAATCCTGCCCATGCAAAGGAAACAATTCCAAATACTGAGCTATTTGGGTCTCTTGCGATGATAACACCTATAACAGCGATAACGATCAAGACGATTCTAGCCATAACAAGCTGCATGTGCTCTGAAAGCTCGATGCCAAAGGTCTCATGTAAAATATTTTCTGAAACCGATGATGAGGCTGCAAGCATCTGTGAATCACAGGTAGACATTGTACATGCAAGAATACCAGCTAGAATAACACCTGCAAGCAATGCTGCTAAAAATCCGTGCTCTGCCAATGACTGAGCGATGATAACAATGGCTCTCTCAGAATCCTGAAGCTCTCCAAGGGCGCCTACATGCACCATTGTTCTAGTCATAACACCGATGAAAATAGCCACGCCCATTGCGATGAATACCCAAACTGTAGAAATTCTTCTGCTGAGCTTGATTTTTTCTGGGTCCTCGATGGCCATAAATCGAAGTAAGATATGTGGCATACCAAAATATCCAAGGCCCCATGCCATTGTAGAAATAATAGTAATGATTCCACCGTATGATACTCTGCTGCCTGTAGCAAAATCATGAGTAGAAAGTAGGCTGATATATCCATCTAAGGATAATGAATAATCCTGCACTGTAGATATGCCACCAACTGTGGATAAACCAAAGCAAACAACTGCAATAAGTGCAACAGTCATAATGATTGATTGGATAAAGTCAGTAACTGAAGCTGCTGTGAATCCACCTGTAGCTGTGTATCCGATAATTACTGCTGCTGAAACAAGCATTGCAATTGTGTAATCTAGTCCAAATAATGATGAGAAAAGCTTTCCGCAAGCTGCAAAGCCTGATCCTACATAAGGAATAAAGAAAACTACAATAATAAGTGAAGATGCAACCATCAACACGTGACTTTTGTCTCTAAATCTGTTTTCAAAGAAATCAGGAATAGTAACAGAATTGTTTATCTCTGAATACTTACGAAGTCTTTTTGCAACTAAAAGCCAATTGACATATGTTCCAATGCCAAGTCCAAGGGCTGTCCAGAAAACATCACATATACCTGTTGCATATGCAATACCTGGAAGACCCATCAAAAGCCATGATGACATGTCTGATGCCTCCGCACTCATGGCTGTAACAAAGGGGCCTAGCTTTCGGCCTCCTAAATAATAGTCTCCTACTGTTTGATTGTCTTTAGCGAATGTAGCGCCCATTATAAGCAGTGCTGCAAGGTAAACTACAATCGCTATCACTATACCTAGTGTCGCCATTTTATTCTCCTTTATTTCAAATAATTTGCTAGGAACTTTCTAGTTCTATCATTTGAAGGATTGTCGATTACCTGGGCAGGTGTGCCCTGCTCAGCTATCACTCCGCCATCCATAAACACTATTTCATCGGATACCTCTCTGGCAAAGCCGATTTCATGTGTAACAATAATCATAGTGGTGTGATTGTCCGCCAATTCCTTTATTACTTTTAAAACCTCACCAGTAAGCTCTGGGTCCAATGCTGAGGTAGGCTCGTCAAAGCATAGGATGTCAGGCTTTAAAGCCAATGCTCTTGCGATAGCCACTCTCTGCTGCTGTCCACCAGACAACTGATGCGGATAGTTATCCATTCTATCAGAAAGTCCCATTTTATTCAAAAGAGTCTTTCCTTCCTCAACTATTTCCTCCATGCTGCGACCATTATTTTCAAGCTTTGGAGCAAGAATTACATTTTCAAGAGCTGTATACTGCGGGAAAAGATTGAACTGCTGGAATACCATTCCAAAGTGCAGCCTTTTTTCTCTAAGGTCGTCATTTTTTGATGGCTTGTTGGCTCCATCAAAAAGCAGCTCTCCATTTACTGTAATGGTGCCGTCATCCGGTGTCTCAAGGAAATTAAGGCATCTTAGCAAGGTGGTCTTTCCGCTACCAGAGCTTCCCAATATAGAAAGAGTCTGACCCTTTTCCAAATTGAAGCTTATGCCCTTTAAAATTTCCTCTTTATCAAAACTTTTTTTGATGTTTTTAACTTCTAATATTGCCATAATTCACTTCCATTTTTTATTTTCAAAACTACTTTACTTAAAGTAATCCAATCTCTTTTCAATGTATCCAAACAGTAGTGTAAGAAGTCCACTGAACACAAGGTAAAACGCTCCTGTGTAGAATAGTGGCCAGATAATACCTGCACTCTTGATGAAACGCTCACCTTCCCAAATGATTTCGTAGAAGGCAATAACTCTAGCAAGAGAGGTATCCTTTACCAATGTGATAACCTCGTTTGAAATAGGTGGAACAATTCTCTTTACTACCTGAAGAAGCACAATTCTAAAGAAGGTCTGGCGCTTTGTAAGCCCAAGAACTGCTGCTGCCTCGTACTGTCCCTTTGGAATGGACTGGATTCCGCCTCTGAAGATTTCGCTAAAATAGCAGGCATAATTGAAAACGAAGGCCACTAGCGCTGCTGTGAATCTGCCTGCATCTCCCGAACCCCAGAGATTTACTCCAAAGAAAATACCAGGTCCATAGAAGATAATTAAAAGCTGTAGCATAAGCGGTGTACCACGAACCACCCAGATAATGAATCTAATAGGTAATCGCACCACCACATTTTTATTCATGGAACCAAAGCTAATCAATAGTCCAAGTGGTAATGAAAATAATAAAGTTAATGAAAATAGTTTGAGGGTTCCGAAGAACCCCTCAAGCAATGATAATGTAACTGTAGAAAACATGCCGTTTTATAATTCCTTTTCAAAGATTTCCAATAGCATTACTGCTCTACAAGAGCATCCTGAACCCCATACTGTGTAGCAATCTCTGTCATTGTGCCGTCTGCATATAATGCTGCAAACTGATCATTGATGTACTGCGCTAAATCTGAGCCCTTACGGCAACCAACACCATACTCCTCTGTTGTAAGCTCAAGTGTGTGTGTAAGGTCTGGATAGCTTGTTCCCTCTCCCATCATGGCACCAGCCATTAATAAATCGATGATACATGCATCAGATGTGCCTGCTGCAACCTCCATAACTGCATCAGACTGTGACTTTAATGCAACTGCATTTAAATTGTTTTCTGTAGCTGCTGCCTCGCCGGCTGAACCTGACTCTACTGCCACGCTCAAATCTGCAAGAGACTCCACATCTGGGTACTGGTCTGCCACCTCTGATTTGAGGACAACTACCTGTGCATTGTTGCAGTATGGATTGGTGCACTCCATAGCATTCATAACCTCTGGTGTAAGTGTCATGCCGTTCCAAACAACGTCGATCGACTTGTTCTGAAGCTCAAGGATTTTATTATCCCAATCAATCTCTACGAACTCTACATCAACGCCAAGTGACTCAGCTACCTTTGCTGCCATATCTGCATCAAAGCCAATCCAATCACCATTATCGTCCTTGTAATCCATAGGAGCAAAATCTGTAATACCAACAATGAGTGTGCCCTTGTCCTGGATGTAAGCAACATCGCTGTCTGTAGCCTCTGCTCCACCCTCTGCACTATTATCAGCAGAAGTGCCTGCACCACATCCAACCACTGAAATAGCCATCATTGCTGTAAGCATACCTGCAATTAATCTTTTTCTCATATCTAATCTCCTTTAAAAAAATTAATAGAATACTTTGAAAATTTTTACTTTAGTCTGATAATGTACTAAACTGTTTTTATACTTTAGTAATTTATCATACTAAACACATCTTGTAAACCTTCATTTAATTTTTTAATAGAATTTTCAATATCTTCTTTTGGAATTTTGCTACAGCTAATCAGTAAAATCACCGAATTTTCCGCGGAATCCAATAGATTTACTCTAACAGGTATATTTTTTAGTGCATAATTTTTTTCATTATCTATTCCATTTATTTGCAGGGCAATTTCCATGCCGCTCTCACCTAGGATATATTTATGCTCAAAGGTAATATTCTTTTCTATAGCATCTCTAATAATCTCTCTCTTTTCCTCATAAAGGCGCTTCATCTTTTTGATATGACGTCCCAAATGTCCGTCACGAAGAAACTGCGCTAAGGCAATCTGTTCTGCCTTTGAGGCTGTCTGGTTATAGTACTCTTTTATAGCTTCATATTTATCCCTTAATCCTCGTGGAAGAATAATGTAACTGATTCGTACACTAGGCAGCAGAACTCTGGAAAATGACCCTAGAAAGGCTATATTTTCCCCGCCCATCATTGCGTACAAGCTAGGTGTAGGCTTTGTGGAGAACACAAACTCGTTTTGATAGTCATCCTCAATAATCAAATGTCCATCATACTTGGCATGATCAATAAGCTCATGTCGTCTTTTCATAGTCATAACCTCGCCCCATTTGGTCATATAAGAAGGAGTAACATAAATAACATGACAGTTTTTATTTCTATAGGAAACCTGGAAGCCTGCATTTTTAAAGGTCATAGCACCATCTGAGAAATCCTTTGTAGGAAATGAAATAGTCCTCTCGCCAGGTATCAGAGCTATAAGAATCTGAAGTAAATTCTGGAAGCCTGCCCCCACCACAATGTCCTCTGGACCACAGATAATGTTTCGACTCTTTCTAACGTGGGCTGCGATTTCTACACGCAAATCATACTCTCCCTGATTAGCACTATAGCTAAGCAATCTATCCTCCTGCCTAAGAGCCGATTTCATATAACGGCGCCACAGCTGCAGGCATGACACCTCCCTATCCTCACCCAGTGTAGCCAGGTCATATTCGTATTCCATTTGCCGCGCTGCGCCCAGATTATTTTCCTTATTATTAGTCTCTACCTCTGTTTCCTCCAGGACTCCCTCATACCGATTTACAGTCTCCGATACAAAATAGCCCACCTTTTCCACGGAATATATATATCCATCAGCCGCCAGCTGCAAATAGGCTGTCTCAATAGATGTCCTGCTAGCTGAGAGCATCCTCTCGCTCTCACGCAGGGATGGCATTTTATCCCCCGGTTTTAGAGAGCCATCTGCCATCTGTTTTATATAATAGGAATAAATCTTTTCGTATACCTTCATATCTGTCCCCTTAAAAATTTCCGAAATTGTGTATTTTTCCGATACCAGTTTGATGCTATTATAGCCCCAACGTAAAACAATGAAAAGATAATTTTTACACAAATATATTCACAGGGGGATAAACATGAGCCAAGCAAACACTAATGTTCGTGGATTAGAAATGGACAAAACAAAGAAACTAATATTAACAGCCCTGATGGCTGCCATCACCTGCATAGGTACAATGATTATAAAGGTGCCAACACCTACAAATGGATACATACATCCAGGAGATGGCTTCGTATTACTATCAGGCCTACTCCTCGGACCAATTTACGGTTCATTGGCCGCTGGCATAGGCTCCGCACTATCTGATCTAATCAGTGGCTACTTCGTATACGTACCAGCCACCTTCATAATAAAGGCTGCCACAGCCCTAGTTGCATGCCTCATTTTCTCAGGCATCACAAAGCTACTTGCAAAGCAAAAGCAAACCGCAGCCAAGGACATGGTAGCCCTCATCACTGCAGGCATCTTCGGAGAAACCGTTATGGTTCTAGGCTACTTCATCTTCGAAATCTTCATGCTAGCCATAGCAAACCAGACCAGCATCCAAGCCGGCATAATATCCGCCATCGCAGGCGTCATTCCAAACATAATCCAAGCCGTCTTCGGAATCATCATCGCAACGGTTCTTCACCCTATACTCAAAAAATTAATCTCCTAGCCCCGCTAGGAGATTTTTTTAGTTCAACAAGGTATGCCCCACACAGGCTCTCTCATTGGTCGTGCAGTCCAAGAAGCAATACGAAGTAAATTACTTAGCCAACTGGCACCATGCCAGATTCACGTCCATGTTCAGCTGGCATTTGCCTCGCCGTCCATGGCTCGGCATGCCAGTTGGCTATGTAATTCACTTCTGTGCTTCTAGAACTCCACTTAAAATCAAGAGCCTGTGTGGGGCATATCTTGTTGAATATTATTAAATTTATGTTGTGTGTGTCTGCTTAGTACGAACAATCCCGCCAGAATTGTAAAACCGTCAGAAGAACATCCATAAATAAACATACTCGATGCCCATTTAGATAATTAAAATTCTTTGAGAGTTTCTGCGACCCCGATGGCTATGTTGACTCGGCTCTATAGTTTTCGTGGAATGAGGGGAATAAAAAAGCGCCCAGCAAATGCTGAGCGCTAAAATTTTGAGTTTAGTCTTCCTTAGGCATTACGATTGCGATGTGTACGTCATCGAGCTGCTTCTGATCAACTGTAGCTGGAGCATCCATCATGATATCCTGTGCATTCTTGTTCATTGGGAATGGAATGATTTCACGTATAGATTCCTCGCCTGCAATAAGCATGATCATACGATCTACACCTGGTGCGATACCGCCGTGTGGTGGTGCACCGTATGTGAATGCGTTGTACATAGCTGGGAACTTGGCCTTTACGTCGTCCTCGCCAAGACCTACGAGCTTGAATGCCTCGATCATGATTTCAGGATCGTGGTTTCTGATAGCACCAGATGAAAGCTCTACACCATTACATACAAGGTCGTACTGATATGCAAGAATGTCAAGTGGCTCCTGTGTTCTGAGTGCCTCTACACCACCCTGTGGCATTGAGAATGGGTTGTGACAGAACTCAAGCTCTCCTGACTCCTCGCCGATTTCGTACATTGGGAAATCTACGATCCAACAGAACTCATATGTATCCTTCTTCATGTGGCCTTCTGCGGCTGCGCCGAGAAGCTTTCTAAATACACCAGCAGTCTTCTGTGCTGTAAGGAGGTTTCCTGCAGCAAGACCTACGAAATCACCTGGCTTAAGGCCGAGTGCATCGATAACTGCCTGCTTTCTTTCCTGTAAGAACTTGGCGATACCACCAACGATTTCGCCGTTTTCATCTATCTTGAACCAATATGTCTTCTGAGCTGTAGCAACCTCTACCTCAGCGATCATGGCATCAATCTGCTTACGTGTAGCTGAAAGATTGTCAACTACGATAGCCTTTACAACATTGCCCTCGAATGGACCGAATCCACAGTCTGCCATAACCTCTGTAACATCCTGAAGTACAAGGTCGATACGAAGATCTGGCTTGTCTGAACCGTATTTGTCCATAGCCTCAAGGTATGGGATACGAACGAATGGAGCTGTAGAAGCTGTCTTGTATACGCCGTATTTTGCAAATACTGGAGGAAGTACATCCTCTACTACTGCAAAGACATCTTCCTGTGATGCGAATGCCATCTCCATATCAAGCTGATAGAACTCTCCTGGTGAACGATCTGCACGAGCATCCTCATCACGGAAACATGGTGCAATCTGGAAATATCTATCAAAACCAGATGCCATAAGGATCTGCTTGAACTGCTGTGGTGCCTGTGGAAGTGCATAGAACTTTCCAGGATGATTACGTGCTGGTACAAGGTAATCACGAGCACCCTCAGGTGATGAGCATGTAAGGATAGGAGTAGTAATCTCCAAGAAATCGTGTGCGATCATAGCGCTACGAAGCTCTGCTACGATTTTGCTACGAAGAACGATTTTGCTCTTTACCTCTGGATTACGGAGGTCAAGATAACGATACTTGAGACGAGTATTCTCATCAGCTTCCTTTGAACGATTAATCTCGAATGGAAGCTCGTTGTGAGTACACTTTCCAAGTACTTCTATTTTAGAAGGTACTACCTCAATTTCTCCTGTAGGAAGATCTGTGTTCTTTGAAGAACGCTCTCTAACTACACCAGTAACTGAAATAGTAGACTCCTTGTTAACAGAATCGATAACTGACATCATCTCCTCTGTCTCAATAACAATCTGTGTAGTGCCGTAAAAATCACGAAGAATAACGAATCCTAAGTTTTTAGACACCTTTCTAATGTTTTCGAACCAACCAACTAATGTAACTTCTTTGCCTGCGTCAGCAAGACGGAGCTCGTTACAGTTGTGTGTACGTGACTGAGTCATTGTATTTCTCCTCTTCTAATAAGATAGACAAAAATTTAGGCTGTCATATAATTTGACAGCCTAATTATAATACATTACAATATAACATTTTTCAAGTGAACCCTACATGGCTAAGCGTGTAATTTTCTGGTTATTTACTCTTCCGGTAGCCTGAAGACCAGCCTGTAGTAAAATTGCCAAATCATCTCTATCAAGTACGAGCTTTGAATCGTCGTCTAGTGTGACCACAACCTTGCTTTCACATTCTGGACAATCGCCCATGCATTCGCCATCACAAACATCCACCTTGCAATCGCGCTCGCAGTTAGAGCAATCCACCTGGTACATATTTTTACGATTGATAACACCAAGGTCCTCTAGTGTGTTTACCATACGATAAACAGTGGCGCTACCAATATTTTTGTCCTTTTTAACTGCTTCTCTGTAGATTTCCTTAACGCAGGAAATGTCTCCACCAAGAATCGTATCTAAAATAATAAGACGCTGCTTTGTGATTCTAAAGCCTGAATCTCTCAGCTGCTGAATAATTACGTCTCTTTGATCAGTTTCCATATAGTCCATATATAAGTCCTCCGGCCTGTAATCTTGCCAAATAATTTTATATCTTAATTAGAAAAAACCAGCCTATTGATAATAGGCTGGATATCTCACGAATCTTATAGAATCTTGTCTTTTGCGTAATCGCGAACTGCCTTGAAGCTCTCCTTGCTGATGACATGCTCGATACGACATGCGTCCTCTGAAGCAATTTCCTCATCAACGCCAAGCTTTACAAGAATATCAGTAATAAGTTCATGACGCTCTAATATCATTTCTGCAATTTCCTTACCCTCGTCAGTAAGATAAATATATCCTGCATCAGTAACTGTAATGTGATTCTTCTCGCGAAGATTCTTCATTGCAATACTAACTGAAGATTTTTTGAAGTTTAATTCGTTTGCGATATCTACAGAACGAACAACAGGCAACTTTTTGCTAAGAACTAAAATAGTCTCAAGATAATTTTCTGCAGATTCATTTACAAATGATCTCAAAAGTATGTCCTCCTTATACGCTTGACTCGGTTGATTTGATTGCGCACAACCTACCTCGCAAATTAGATTAACATATTTCTTACTCTAGTGCAACCTTTACAACTATAGTTAGTTTACCCTAACTTATAGCTAATAGCAAGTTATTTTTGTTATTTCCTATAATATGCATGTAAAAATTTCCACTTCGTATATACAGATTTTGTCAATGCCTTTTTCTCTAGTTTTTATTAATAAAATTCCCCTAAAAATTAGACATCTAAAGCAATTCTTAACAATTTCTTAAATACCCTTTCATACTGTTGACGTTTAGTTCTTTTGAGGGTAAAGTCGATATTGTTAAAGCAAAGAAACGTGACCGAGGAGGATCCGCTATGAACGATTTTAAATATAAAATGGCAAGATTTTTTTCAGGCCGCACAGGTGTTGATAATCTTGGAAGAACATGTACTTGGGCTGCATTAGTCTTTATGATTCTTACAATGATTACTCATTCATCTATTTGCTATCTTATAGGAATGGCTCTTATCTTCTACAGCTTTTGGAGAATGCTTTCCAAGAACTACCAGAAGAGATACATGGAAAATCAAGCCTTCCTTACAAAAACAGCAAAGCTTAGAAGCTTTTTCAGTAACTTTACTACTAACATTCGACAGTTAATTGCCACAGCTAAAAATGAGCGTCAGCAGCGTAAAATTTACGCGATCTTCCGCTGTCCAAACTGCAAGCAAAAGCTTCGCGTACCAAAGGGACATGGAAAGATTCAGGTAACCTGCAATAAATGTCGCACACAGTTTATAAAGAAGGTATAGTCATTGTTTGGATACGTAAATGCAAATCGTAAACAGCTTTCTGATGATGACAAGGTAAATTACCAACGTTTTTATTGCGGACTATGCCAAGAGCTTCATAACCAGGCTGGTTTTAAAGGGCAAATGCTACTAAACTACGATTTGTGCTTTTTAGCTATTTTGCTGCAGTCTCTTTATGAGCCTGAGGTTACTACTAAAAAATTTAGATGTGTTATTCATCCAATCAGTCCAAAGCATGCATATATTAGCACTGCTACAGAATATGCAGCATCTATGGATATTATTCTTTCATATCATAGCTTGATGGACAATTATCAGGATGACAATTCCTCTATATCTGGTGCAGCCGCTGCATCCATCAGAAAACACTACAATAAAGTAAAGGCAAAATATCCTAGACAGACAAAGGCTGTAGAGGATTATATAGAAAAATTATCAGCAGCAGAAAAACGCAAGGAAACAAATATTGATGTTGTTTCCAACTATACAGGTGAAATGCTTGCCTGCCTATTTGATTGGAAGGAGGACAATTGGAGTCCATTTCTTCGCTCAATAGGATTTTATTTGGGCAAGTTTATATATATTATTGATGCCTACGATGACCTCAAAAAGGATGAAAAAACTGGAAATTACAATCCCCTCCTTTTCATGAAACAGGATTGTTCAAAAGATTTTGAAACTTTTGTCCGGGCAAACCTTACTTCCCTAATTGCTGAATGCGCAAAGTCCTTTGAGCGTCTCCCAATCGTAGACAATGCAGATATTCTCAGAAACATTATTTATTCTGGGGTATGGACCCGATATGAATATCTGCACATTAGAGACAAAAAAACGGAGAAATCCGTTTAAGGAGTATCATAGATGACAGATCCATATAGAGTTCTTGGTGTTAGCCAATCAGATTCAGATGACGACATAAAAAAGGCATATAGAACCCTTAGTCGAAAATATCATCCTGACGCCAATATTAACAACCCAAATAAAGATCAGGCTGAGGAAAAATTCAAAGAAATTCAGGCAGCCTACAATCAAATCATGGACGAGCGCCAAAACGGTGGTTCATCCTTTGGGGGCGGTTCTTATGGATATAATAATAGCTCTTCTTATGGCTATGATTACAGCTATGACAGTATTCCAAATGAGATGCGAGCTGCGGCCAACTATATAAATGCCAGACAGTTTGCACAGGCTATGAATGTTCTTTCATCTATGCCTGATTCTCAAAGAAATGGGCAATGGTACTTTTTCGCATCTGTTGCTTCACAAGGTATGGGAAATCTTAATGATGCCAGATTATACATTTCTAGAGCGATTGCACTAGAGCCTGGCAACTTTAGATATAGACAATTTGAGCAAAGCTTGAATTGGAGCACTGGTTGGTACACTTCCACCGCAAAAAATTATGGATATTCCAACTCGTTTGGTGGTATAATACGCTGGTGCATGAGCATGATTTTGCTCAATCTATTCTGCAACATCTTTTGTTGCGGAGGACCTTTTAGATATTAGATTATAACGTGGTCATCCGGACCGTTCATATATTTTCTCCCTTCAATGTACAATCTTTTTTGTACATTAGCACATAGCTGTCCACACAGCAGCTTGTGCACTTGATGAGGACCTGCCAGGCTTCAGCCACCTGGCGGGTCTTTTTTTCTTTGCGTTTTTACACAAAAAAGCGACACCCAAATGGGTGCCGCTTAAAATTTAGTCTACAATAACTTCTTTTAATATAACCTCATTACCAGTAACCAAATATGTATTCGTGCTACCGCAATGTGGACATGTTTTTCCATGCTCTACTGTCCCGTATTCCTGCTTGCAATCCTCGCAGAATGTTACTGCTTTGATTGTCTCACATGTAAGCTTGCTGCCCTCTAGCAATGGATATTTCTTTGAATTCCATGCCCAGCAATCTTCCAGATAACTAGGAATAACAGTAGAAACCTCACCAAGAGAAAGGACCACCTCGCTAATGTGCTGGGCATTATTTTCCTTGGCAACCTCTTCCACCTGCTTTGTAATGTGGAAGACAATTCCTAACTCGTGCATTACTTATTACCTCTTTATACTCTTTTTCCCTCTTTATATTTTAATTATCCTCTACGTGAAGCTTTTTGTTCATGTATGTGATAAGCATATCAAGACCAGCTTCGTTTTCTCCACCGCGTGGAATAATAATGTCTGCATGCTTCTTTGAAGGCTCTACAAACTCCTCATGCATAGGCTTAACAGTCTCTGAGTACTGTGTGATGATTGACTCGATACTACGTCCTCTTTCGATCATATCACGCTGAATACGACGCATGAGACGCTCATCTGCATCTGTATCAACAAAGATTTTGATATCCATAAGATCTCTAAGCTCTTTGTTTTCCAAAATAAGGATACCTTCCATGACGATAACTGTCTTTGGCTCGACCTTAATAGTAGCCTCTGAACGATTGTGATTTACATAATCGTATACAGGCATATCGATGGCATAGCCCTTGATGAGCTTTCTAACATCCTCTGCCATGCGGTCAGACTCGAAAGAATCTGGATGATCATAATTAAGATGTGTACGCTCTTCAAAAGTCATTTCTGGATGAGCCTTGTAATATGCATCATGGCTAATTACAGCGATATCCTCTCCAAAATAATCCTGAAGTCGATTAATGATGGTTGTTTTACCTGATGCAGAACCACCTGCCACACCAAGCACGCAAATTTTCTCTGACATAATTATTTTCTCCAATATTTCTAAAACATATGTAAGTTAACGCAATAGGCTAGCTAGCCCTTAAAGCGCTTGAACCCTTCACCATACACTTCCTTCGATTCCATGATAACAATAAATGCATCCACATCAATCTTTTTAGAAACACGGTTGACCTGATACATCTCTTTGTTTGAACATGCGCACATAAGCACCTGTCTCTCGTCTCCCTTGTAACCACCCTTTGCTGTGAAAATAGTGGTGCCTCTACCAACTGCATTGTCGATGGCATCAGCAATAGCCTCTGCCTTATTTGTAACGATCATACACATCATACCTGTATCAGCGCTAATCATTACCTTGTCCACAACAATTGAGCTAATATAAGCTATAACAACACCATAGCACAAGCTTTCAACAGAATGTGCATAGGCGATTGTTCCAATAAAAATAATAACAATATCTAGGGCAAAGAAAATTCTCCCTAAAGAAATATGTGGTCTCTTTGCCTTGATCATCATCATGATGAAATCCGCTCCACCAGTGGAGGAATTTCTCATGTAAACCATGGCATAGCCTAAACCTGTAAGAACTGCTACCACAAGGGCATTTAAAAGCTTGTCCTCTATAGCAACTCGTGGAACCATTGGAGAAATGATATCCATCATGACTGTTCCAATGGCCATTGATTTAAATGATTTAAGAAGAAATTTTCTTCCTAAAATTTTGTATGCCATAAATATCAATGGGATATTCATAAGCATTGTCACAAGACCTATCTTCCATCCCCAGTATTGATAAAAAATCATGGCGATACCAGCAAGTCCTGTAAGTGGGAACTTCGCATCTGCGGCGAAATTATAAACAGCAATACCTATTAATAATCCCGATATGGCATCCATTAAAATATCTATAAGTAGTTCTTTTCTCTGCTCGGAAGTCATAAAAATCCCCTTTAATTTTATTCTGCTGCTACTAAATTAATAATACCGTGTAAAACCTTTACTACTGTATCCATACCCTCTGCTGTAATGTGCTCCATTGGTCCATGGAAATTGTATCCGCCTGTTCCAAGGTTTGGACATGGCAATCCCATGAAAGATAATCTAGCACCGTCTGTACCACCACGAATAGCGACTGCCTCAGGATTTTCTCCTGCATCCTTTAATGCCTGGAAAGCATAATCGATAAGGAACATGTGTGGCTTGATCTTTTCGATCATGTTCTGGTACTGATCCTTGATTGTGAGCTCACATGTACCCTCACCATAGTTCTGGTTAATAATGTTGCAAGCGTGCTCCATAACCTTTTTCTTGTCAGCAAACTTTGTTGCGTCGTGATCACGAATGATGTAAGAAAGCTCTGCCTTTGCAACGTCACCCTTCATATCGATAAGGTGGAAGAAGCCTTCGTAGCCTGATGTCTTGCTAGGAACCTCTGTTGGAGGAAGCATAGCGTTGAACTCCATAGCTACAAGAGCTGCATTTACCATGATATCCTTTGCATCACCTGGGTGAATGTTTACACCGTTGAATACAACCTTTGCGCTAGCAGCGTTGAAGTTTTCGTACTCTACAGCGTTTTCTGCACCACCATCAACTGTGTATGCAAAATCAGCACCAAATGCCTCTACATCGAAGTGATCTGGGCCTGCACCGATTTCCTCATCAGGAGTAAATCCAATGCAAATCTTTCCGTGAGGAGTATCGCTATTAATAATCTCCTCAACAAATGTCATAATCTCAGCGATACCTGATTTGTCATCAGCGCCAAGAAGAGTTGTTCCGTCTGTGTGAATAAGTGTGCGTCCCTTTAATGTCTTAAGATGTGGGAAATCTGCCACCTTGATAACACGACCTGATGTGCCAAGAACGATGTCCTCGCCATCATAGTTTTCCTCAACGATTGGGTTAACATTTTCACCGCAGAAATCTGGTGCAGTATCCATGTGTGCAATAAATCCAATTGCCTTTTTATCCTCGTAACCTGGTGTTGCAGGGATAGAACCAAATACGTAGCAGTTGTCATCAACGCTAGCATCTGAAACACCAAGCTCCTTTAACTCTTCTACAAGAATCTTTGCCAAGTCAAACTGGCGAGCTGTAGAAGGGAATGTTGTACTATCTTCATCTGAAGTAGTGTAAACCTTGACATAGTTAAGTAATCTCTCGTATGCTCTCATGTAAAAATCTCCTATATAACTTAATTTCTTGCTGGCTGTATAAAAATCTGTCAGCAAAATATATCTTTAAATGAATTGATGTTGCTATACGCATTCAACTCAAAAATTAAGTAGAAAATTAATATTTTCTAACTAATTATATTAACCCAACAGTTCTCAATATGTAAAGCCATAATGTCAATGTAAAGGCTGAAAATACAGTGGTTAACATGACTATACCTGCTGAAACTGTGGCATCATATCCCATACTCTTTGCCATAACAAACGAAGAAACTGTTGTAGGCGAACCTGTCATTATCAGTATTGCCACTAATTTCTCGTGAGAATAGCCTAGTGAAATAGCTACCGGTAGCCAAATTGCACAAAATCCAATTAGCTTTAAAAATGTTGCTCCTACTGTTGGAGCAATCTTTTTTATGGCAGCTGTAAACTCAAAGCTAGCGCCAAGAGCCATCAATCCAAGGGGAGTTGCCAGGCCACTGACATAGCCTAAAGTTTTTGGCAATAAAATAGGAACTGGAATAAATGATCGAACAATACCTAGAGTAATTCCTATGATAATGGGATTTGTGATAATGCCTATGAGTGTTTTCTTAATTAGTTTTCGATTAATCTTTTCCTCAGAACGACCTGTGAAAAGAAGGAAAACCGCAGCCACATTGTATAATGGCACAGCTCCTATCATCATAAGAGGTGTCATACCTGCGCTGCCGTATAGGTTTTCTGCAATGCCTACACCTAGAAGTGCCGCACTGCTGCGGTAACTTCCCTGAGTGAATTCTGTTCTGGTGGGCTTATCCTTTATTAGAAATGAAAAGAACCAGCCAATAAATATAGAGGCAAGCGTAGCCAAAAAACAAAATGCAATAAAGCCCCAATCCCACATTTCTTTAACATCTGAGGTAGCCATTTCCTTGTACACCAGCACTGGCAGTGCAATTTTAAATACGAATGAATTGATTCCCTTTGTGAGACTTGCATTGAAAATGTGTGTGATTTTGAAAATGTATCCTAAGACCATTAACAAAAAGATGGGTACTGTTGCATTTAGACAAAAAACTAGATTCTCTATCATTTGGCCGCTCCTTTGATGAATATCCACTAATTAATTACACAAAGATGGGGCCACAATAACCGTGACCCCATCGAGATTTCTATTATTGATTTACCATGAAATCCAAAAGCTTTCTAGAATCTTCTGGCTCATAGGCAATAATTTCCAATTCTGGAATAATGCTTGCATCTGTCTGGAAAATATTGGCAAGTGATACAAACTGTGAAAGCTTAGATTTAAGATTTAATCTATCACCCTCGCCTGTAACTAATTCTACCTTTCCTTCGCAGCTATCAATAACCTTGAAAAATGCTTCTGTGTCTTTAATGTTAGAGATTTTCATAGATACCTCCTTTAAAGGTTCAAAAACAATAAGTCCTACTAAAAAGGCGTTAACCTAATTAAACTTTCTAGATACCCTAATAATATTACATTACCTATGGTCTGTCTAATTAAGATTTTGTGAAAAATTAAACGTTGAATCTGAATGTGATTACATCGCCATCTGCTACAACGTATTCCTTACCTTCCATACGAACAAGGCCTTTTTCCTTGGCTGCTGTCATAGAACCATTTGCCATGAGGTCATCATAGCTTACTACCTCAGCCTTGATGAATCCACGCTCAAAATCTGTATGAATCTTTCCAGCTGCCTGTGGAGCCTTTGTTCCCTTCTTGATAGTCCAAGCACGTGTCTCATCCTCACCAGATGTAAGGTAAGAAATAAGACCAAGTAATCTATAAGAAGCTGTGATAAGCTTGTCAAGACCAGACTCTGAAAGTCCCATAGCCTCAAGGAATTCCTGCTTTTCTTCCTCTGATTCAAGCTCTGAAATCTCCTGCTCGATCTGAGCTGAAATAACAAATACCTCAGAACCTTCCTTTGAAGCATAATCACGAACTGCCTGTACGTTTTTGTTATTTGCACCGTCATCAGCAAGATCCTCGTCCTCTACGTTTGCTGCGTAGATAACTGGCTTTGCTGTAAGAAGATTGTACTCCTTGAAGTAAGCTTCCTCATCCTCATCATTAAGCTCGAATGTCTTTGCCATGTTTCCAGCTTCCATGTGATCTAAGAGACGCTTCTGCATAGCTGCCTCTTTTTGGAGAGTCTTGTCCATACGAGCTGAACGCTCTGTCTTAGAGTAACGACGCTCCATAACCTCCATATCAGAGAAAAGAAGCTCGAGGTTGATTGTCTCGATATCTCTAAGGGAATCGATGCATCCGTCAACGTGTACTACATTTGCATCCTCAAAGCATCTAACAACGTGAACAATAGCGTCTACCTCACGAATATTTGCAAGGAACTGGTTTCCGAGTCCCTCACCCTTTGAAGCACCCTTTACAAGACCTGCAATATCAACAAACTCGATTGTAGCTGGAACTGTCTTCTTTGAGTTGTACATCTTTGTAAGCTCATCAAGACGCTTATCAGGCACTGATACTACACCTACGTTTGGGTCGATTGTAGCAAATGGATAGTTTGCTGCAAGGGCTCCAGCCTTTGTTAATGAATTAAATAATGTAGACTTACCTACGTTTGGAAGTCCAACGATTCCTAGTTTCATAATATTATAATCTCCTTTGAGTTTTCTTTATTTTACGGGCTTTTCGCTACATGCCTTTTTGACCGAGTGCCACATCGAGTGCCACGAGTCAAAATTTCGCATCAAGTTTTATACCACTTTT
>JAILKL010000027.1 GCA_024693775.1 Pseudobutyrivibrio sp. | reverse complement strand
GAGGGAGATATGGACAAGGTAAAGGAATATTGTGACATGCTTCTAGGCAGCACCTGTTCCTTTAAAAAGGTTAGCTACACAGGAAACGCCGCCATAGACGGAGTTCTTTGGCGCTACAAGGATATGGCTGAGGAGCGTGGAGTAGATCTTGATATCAAGATGGTGGTACCACGAGAAAAGAAGATCTCTGATTATGACCTTTGTATCCTGATATCTAATATCCTAAAAAATGCCATAGAGGCCAATGAACATGGCGGCCATGTGGAAATAGCCACTTGGCCATTTAATGATAGCTTGTGTATCATACAGTCAAACACCTCGGATTATCCGCTAGAATATCGCAGAGGACACCTGGTTTCTAGAAAACGAAATCTCAAATCCAGAGGATTTGGTATGCTAAACATTCAGGCAGTTATCGACAAATACGACGGCAGCTTTGATATCAAAAATGAAGACGAACTTATTAAGGTTGAGATAGTAGTATAGATTTTTGATTTTCCTCAGCTGGTAGCTTTATTTTTGTAAATCTAGATTTTACTTTAAAAATATTCTGAAAAAACGTATTGACACAGAAATTCTGTAATGTTATATTTACTTCAACTTAATAAAGCGTTAAACCGATGAGGGAGAGGAGTACCTTTTTGTGATACCTAAAGCTATAAAGCTTAGAGAGCTGCGATGGTGGGATGCAGTAGGATAGCAATTTGGGAATGGACTCCTGAGGGCGTGAGGAAAAGCCGTTTGGCTGAGTATTGCACGACGTAGGGCATACGTTAGTTGCCATGGATATGTTGGTATCCTGCAAGAGCATGAATATTCATGAATTCAAGGTGGCACCGCGGAATAGATTTTTCGTCCTTGATAGAGACTTATTAATGGTTTCTATCAAGGACTTTTTTATTGATTAGAAACCGGCATACAAAATGGAGGCAAGAAAATGATCAAAGAAGCTATCGAAAAAATTGTTAACAAGGCAGACCTTACATATGATGAGGCCTATGCAGTAATGAACGAAATTATGAGCGGTGAAAGCTCACCTACACAAAACGCAGCATTTTTATCTGCTCTTTCCACAAAGAGTGCAAAGGCTGAGACAACAGATGAGATTGCAGGATGCGCAGCAGCCATGAGAGAGCATGCCACAAAGGTAAACACAGGCATGGAGGTTTTTGAAATCGTTGGAACAGGTGGAGACAACGCACACAGCTTTAATATTTCCACTACCTCAGCCCTTGTAGCAGCAGCTGGTGGCATGAAGGTGGCAAAGCACGGAAATCGTGCAGCATCCTCATTATGCGGAACAGCAGATTGCTTAGAGGCACTAGGAGTAAACATCAATCAGGACCCAGAAAAGTGTGTGGAGCTTCTCGAGAAGGTGGGCATGTGCTTCTTCTTCGCTCAGAAATATCACACCTCAATGAAATACGTCGGAGCCATTCGAAGAGAGCTGGGCTTTAGAACAGTATTCAATATCCTAGGACCTCTTACAAATCCAGCTACTCCTAGCATGCAGCTCCTTGGGGTTTACGATGAATATCTGGTTGAGCCACTAGCGCAGGTTCTGATAAATCTTGGTGTAAAACGAGGCATGGTTGTTTATGGAATGGACAAGCTTGATGAGATTTCCATGAGCGCTCCAACCAAGATTTGCGAGATTAAGGACGGATGGTACAAAACATACGTAATCAATCCTGAGGACTTTGGTTTTAGCAAATGCACAAAGGATGATTTAAAGGGCGGTACTCCAGAGGAGAACGCAAAGATAACACGTGACATTTTAAATGGCGCCAAGGGCCCAAAGAGAGATGCAGTTTTATTAAACGCAGGAGCATCACTTTACATCGGTGGCAAGGCTGACAGCTATGCCGAGGGAGTAAAATTGGCAGCCGAAATTATAGATTCAGGTAAGGCACTTCAGACATTAGAAAAATTTATTTTAGTTAGCAACGATATCAAGGCGGGGGAGACAAATGACAATTCTAGATCAATTAGCGGAGCATGCTAAAAGAAGAGTAGAAATTGCAAAGAAGGAAAAGAACATTGAAAAGATTATGGAGGAGGCCTTAGCCCTTCCAAAAGGAAACTTTGAGTTTGAAAAAGCTTTGGTGAAAGGAGACTTAGCCTTTATCTGCGAATGCAAAAAGGCTTCTCCTTCCAAAGGGGTAATAGCAGAGCATTTCGACTATTTGCAGATTGCAAAGGATTATGAGGCGGCCGGAGCTGATTGTATCTCAGTTTTGACAGAGCCAAAGTGGTTTTTAGGAAATGACCAGTATCTTAAAGAAATCGCAAGCGTAGTACATATACCAATTATTCGAAAGGATTTCGTGGTAGATGAATACATGATTTATGAGGCAAAAATCCTAGGAGCATCTGCAGTACTTTTAATCTGTGCCATTCTTTCTGAAAGACAGGTGGCAGATTATATAAAGATTTGCGATGAATTAGGCATCAGCGCTTTGGTAGAGATTCACGACGAAATAGAATTGGAAAAGGCCGTGAGGGCCGGCGCCAGAATAATTGGAGTAAACAATAGAAATCTAAAGGATTTTTCCGTGGATACAGACAACAGCAAACGCTTGAGAAACCTTATTCCAGGAAATGTCACCTACGTATCCGAAAGCGGAATAAAGGATTCCAACGACATCAATGACCTTAGAGATGCAGGAGTTGATGCAGTGCTAATAGGTGAAACCTTAATGCGAGCTGAAGATAAGGAAGCCAAGATGAAAGAATTAAAGGAAATTAGACCAAGGGGGATAGCATAATGACTACTATCAAGCTATGCGGCCTTACAAGAGAGGCAGATATTGAACAGGCAAATGAATTAAAACCAGAGTACATCGGTTTTGTTTTTTACGAGAAGAGCAGAAGAAATGTAAGCCGCCAGCAGGCAAAGCATTTAAAAAGTATGCTAAATCCAGAGATAAAGGCGGTAGGCGTGTTTGTGGATGCACCTACAAAGGAGGTAGAGGACCTTTTCAATGAAAATATCATTGATGTGGCTCAGCTTCATGGCCATGAGGATGAGGATTACATTAAGGAGTTAATGGACAACAACATTCCTGTAATCAAAACCTTCAAGGCAAATTCCACAGAAGAGATTATTAAGGCAGAAAAATCCAGCGCAGACATGATTATGTTTGATGCAGGAAACGGCCAGGGCGAGACCTTAAAGGATTGGAAGCTTCTCACTTACATCGACAGACCATTTATTTTGGCTGGTGGCTTAAATCAGGAAAACGTAGCCAAGGCCATTGAGGTGGCAAATCCATACGGAGTAGATGTAAGCTCAGGAATCGAGACAGACAAGCTGAAGGATGGACATAAAATGAGAGAGTTCGTAAAGGCGGTAAGAGAGGACAAGCCAGTGACAAAAAGTAAAGGTAGATTCGGAGTTCACGGTGGTCAGTATATTCCTGAAACATTAATGAATGCAGTTAATGAGCTTGAGGAAGCATACAATCACTACAAGGATGACCCAGAATTTAATAGAGAATTAAAAGAGCTTTTGGATGAATATGCAGGACGCCCTAGTCTTTTATATTACGCAGAAAAAATGACAAAGGATCTTGGGGGCGCAAAGATTTACCTCAAGAGAGAAGACCTAAATCACACAGGCTCACACAAGATTAACAACGTTTTAGGCCAGGCCCTTTTAGCAAAGAAAATGGGCAAAACAAGACTTATTGCAGAGACAGGCGCAGGCCAGCATGGCGTAGCTACAGCCACAGCAGCAGCTCTTCTTGATATGGAATGCGTAGTTTTCATGGGAAAGGAAGACACAGAGCGCCAGGCTCTTAACGTATATAGAATGAAGCTTTTAGGAGCTGATGTGGTGCCAGTTACCAGTGGTACAGCTACTCTAAAGGATGCAGTATCAGAGTGCATGAGAGAGTGGACTACCAGAATTGATGATACACATTATTGTCTAGGATCAGTTATGGGGCCTCATCCATTTCCAACAATAGTTAGAGATTTTCAGGCTGTTATTTCTAGAGAATCTCGTCAGCAGATTTTGGAAAAGGAGGGTAGACTTCCTGATGCAGTTATAGCCTGCGTAGGTGGCGGCAGCAATGCCATGGGTTCCTTCTATCACTATATTGGTGATGATGGAGTTAGATTAATCGGATGCGAAGCAGCCGGCAGAGGCATCGATACCTTTGAGACAGCTGCCACAGTAAACACAGGAAAGGTGGGCATCTTCCACGGCATGAAGTCATATTTCTGTCAGGATGAATATGGCCAGATAGCTCCTGTTTATTCCATCTCAGCTGGACTTGATTATCCAGGCGTTGGCCCAGAGCATGCATATTTGCACGACATCGGCAGAGCAGAATACGTGCCAGTAACAGATGTGGAAGCAGTAGAAGCCTTTGAGTACATTGCCAAAACCGAAGGCATCATTGCAGCAATCGAGAGTAGCCACGCAATTGCCTATGCTAGAAAGCTGGCTCCAACAATGAGAAAAGACCAGATAATTATCGTTACTGTTTCAGGCCGCGGGGACAAGGACTGTGCAGAAATTGCCCGTTATAGAGGGGAGGACATCCATGAGTAGAATCACAGAAGCATTTACAAAAAAAGCATTCATTCCTTTCATTACCTGCGGAGATCCAGATTTGGACACCACAAAGAAAATTATTAAGGAAATGGCAGAAAACGGAGCAGATTTAATAGAGCTTGGCATACCATTTTCTGATCCAACAGCTGAGGGTCCAGTCATTATGGAGGCCAATATCAGAGCACTTTCAAACAACATCACTACAGACGATGTGTTTAAAATGGTTTCGGAGGTTAGCAGCGAGGTGAATATTCCTCTAGTATTCATGACCTATGCAAACGTGGTATTTTCCTACGGCGTAGACCGTTTCTTTGAAAAATGCAAGGAGACAGGTATCTGCGGAATCATTTTGCCAGATGTTCCTTTCGAGGAAAAGGCAGAATTTGAAGACGCGGCAATGGAGTATGATGTAGAGTTTATTTCCATGATTGCTCCAACCTCAGAGGACAGAATTGATATGATTTCTGCAGACGCCCACGGATTTATCTATATTGTATCAAGCCTAGGTGTTACAGGAACCAGAGCTCAGCTAAATGGAAATATTAGGGCTTTAGTTGACAGAGTTAGAAAAAACACAGACGTTCCAACAGCGATAGGCTTTGGAATTTCCACACCAGAGCAGGCAGCGGAAATGGCAGACATTGCTGACGGAGCAATTGTGGGCTCTGCGATTGTAAAGGTCATAGAAAAATATGGAAAAAATGCACCAGAGCACGTAGGCAAATTCGTTAAATCAATGAAAGAGGCATATTATGTTTCCTAGTGAAAAAGAAATATTTGAATTAGCAAAAGACAAAAAAATCAAAAGAATTCCGGTGGCAATAGAAATGATCTCTGATGGTGTGACGCCTATTGAGGTGGTGCGAATCCTGCGAAATGTCAGCAAACAGTGCTATTTACTAGAGAGCGCCAGCCAAAAGGAAACCTGGGGTAGATTTTCGTTTTTGGGTTTCAATCCAAGCCTGGAAATCACCTGCCAGGATGGCCTTTTATCTGTAAAAACCAATGATGAAACTGGCAAAAGGCTGGTGGAGGAGCGCCATGTGGCTCATCCAAATGTAGTCATCAGAAAAATCCTTGAGGATTACAAAACCCCTATCATTAAGGAGCTGCCTACATTTACAGGAGGTCTTGTGGGCTATTTTTCCTATGATTACATAAAATACAGCGAGCCAAAGCTTAATCTCAAAAATCACGGAGAAGATGATTTTAAGGATATGGACCTGATGCTCTTTAATGATGTTATTGCCTTTGACAATTTTAGACAAAAGATTTATTTGATCACAGGCATCATGACAGAAAATAAGGAGGCCTTCGCCTTGGCCAACGAAATAAAGCAGGCTGAGGAAAAGCTTTTAGATTTGAAAAAATTAATTCTAAAGGGGGAAAAGAAGGCGTTTGAGCCACTTTCCTTGAAGACCAAAATCAAACCTAAGTTTTCAGAGGCTTCATTTAAGGAAATGGTAAAAAAGGCAAAGCAGTATATAAAGGAGGGGGACATTTTCCAGGTCGTGCTATCTAATCCTTTGACAGCAAAGGCTACGGGAAGCCTTTTTGATACCTATAGACTTCTTAGAGGAAGCAATCCATCTCCATATATGTTTTACTTTTCCAGTGATGATATAGAAATCGCTGGAGCATCACCAGAAACCTTGGTAAAGGTGGAAAAGAAAAAGGTTAGCACCTTCCCATTGGCAGGCACCAGACCAAGAGGGGCATCTGAGGCAGAGGATGAGGCTCTTGAAAAGGAGCTTTTGGCTGATGAAAAGGAGAGAGCAGAGCACAATATGCTTGTGGATTTAGGCCGTAACGATATTGGAAAAATTGCAAAGCTTGGCTCTGTAGAGGTAGAAAAATACATGGAAATTGAGCGTTATTCCCATGTAATGCATATAGGCTCTACAGTAGTAGGCACTTTGGCTGACAACAAGGATGCCATGGATGCCATTGATTCTATCCTTCCAGCAGGCACACTTTCTGGAGCACCAAAATTCAGAGCCTGCCAGATTATTGAGGAGCTGGAAAATAGCAAACGTGGCATTTACGGTGGAGCACTAGGCTATATCGATTTTGCTGGAAATCTAGATGTGTGTATCGCCATCCGTCTTGTGTACAAGAAAAACGATAGCATCTGCATTCGCTCTGGAGCAGGTATTGTTTATGATTCTGTTCCTGAAAAGGAAGCCATGGAATGCATCAACAAAGCAAAGGCTGTAGTAAAGGCCGTCGAAATGGCAGAGGGAGGCATAGCATGATATTACTAATGGACAATTACGACAGTTTCTCCTACAACCTATATCAGCTAATTGGATCAATAAATCCTGATATTTTAGTGGTAAGAAACGACGAGCTTACCATATCAGAAATAGAAAAGCTTGCACCTAGCCATATTGTAATATCGCCTGGTCCAGGACGACCAAAGGATGCAGGCATCTGTGAGGATGTTATCAAGCATTTTGCAAAAACCACGCCAATACTGGGTGTGTGCTTAGGTCATCAGGCTATCTGCGAAAGCTTTGGTGCAACAATTACCTATGCTAAGGAACTAATGCACGGCAAACAATCTGATATTCAGCTAAAGGAGGGCGTTCCAATTTTTAAGGGACTGCCAGAAAATCTAAAGGTGGCCAGATATCATTCACTGGCAGCAGATCCTACTACAATGCCAGATTGTCTTAAGGTTATTGCAAAGTCAGATGATGGGGAAATCATGGCAGTAAAGCATAGCGATTTACCAGTATATGGTTTACAGTTTCATCCGGAATCAATAATGACGGCAGATGGACGCACAATGCTAGAAAACTTTTTTGCATCATAAACAATAGGGCGACAATCAAATTGTCACCCTATAATATTATAATGGTTGACAATAAATTGTCGTATATGGTACTCTTTTAGAGGTTAATAATTGAGGCTTAAAGGAGGGCACCATGGATACAACAGAAATGATTTCACAAAAGGGTAGTTCTAATGCATTAGATATTGCGTATATCGCGCTTGGTACAGCGCTTATTGCCGTATGCTCATGGATTAGTATACCTACAGCAGTTCCTTTTACATTGCAGACATTTGCAGTGTTTACAGTTTTGTCATTGCTTGGGGGAAAACGAGGCACAGTATCGATTTTAGTGTACATTTTGCTTGGAGCAGTTGGCGCTCCTGTGTTTGCCGGATTTTCTGGCGGCCTTGGAGCTATTTTAGGTAGCACAGGTGGTTACATTGTTGGATTTTTGCTTACAGGCATCATTTATATCTTGTTCACAAAGTTCTTTAAAAAGAGCCTTGTTGTAGAGATAATAGCGCTTGTACTTGGCTTGGCAGCATGTTATGCACTTGGTACAGTATGGTTCATGATGGTTTATGCAAGAGATGCAGGAGCAATTGGGGTTATGACGGCTCTTGGTTGGTGTGTATTCCCATTCATCATTCCAGACTTGATCAAGCTTGCACTTGGCCTTATTGTGGCTCGGAGAGTACGACCAGTTATAAAGTAATATAGCACCCATTATTTAGCCTTTATGGAAATTGACGGAAGAGTCTTTTTCCATAAAGGTATTTTTATGCAAAAAATTCTTGTATACAAAGCTACATTTTAGTAATAATTATGAATAAAATGTTAATTTCATAACAAAGTGGTTGCGTGAGTAGTATGCCCTATGTTAAAATGTTAACAACTAGAGCGCAATTCTTTATTGCAAGATAAAATTGCGCATAATTAAACTAGTGAAGTGTGTTAAATTAGAGAAAGGGTTATATGATGAAAAAGAATTTAATCGCATTATTAGGTGTTGCTGCAATGTCCATGTCAGTTTTTGCTGGATGTGGTTCTACAGAGACAGCTGCTCCTACAGAGACAACAGAATCAACAGAGGCTACAGAGTCTACAGAGGCAGCTGCTCCTGCAGAGGATAGAGTAGCTCCAGTAGCAGCAGAAGGAGAGCTTTTAACAGGTGTTGGTACTAGCGTATCACTCGCTGATTCAAAGAGCGCTACAGCTAATACTGCTGGTACAGCACAGTTTGATACAACTATTGCCGCTGTTACAGTAGATTCTAATGGTGCAATTGTTGAGTGTGTTCTCGATGTTGCTCAGACAAAGATCGAGATCAATAAGCTCGGAAAGGTTGCAACAGACCTTGATACAGAGTTCAAGTCAAAGAAGGAGCTTGGCGATGACTACGGAATGAAGGCTGCTTCACCAATCGGCAAGGAATGGTATGAGCAGGCTGCTGCTTTCGAAGAGTGGGCAGTTGGTAAGACTGTTGATGATATCAACAACATGGCAGTAGAGGAAGGAAAGGCTTCTGACGCTGATCTTGCTGCTTCAGTTACTATCCACGTAAATGGTTTCCAGACAGCTGTTGCTGACGCTATGTACAACGCAGTTGCTGGTGGCGCAAAGGAAGGCGACAAGCTTGGTCTTGGTGTTACAACAAACATCGGTAGCTCAACAGACGCTTCTAAGGATGCTGACGGAAACGCTCAGGCAGATACAACTATCTCAGCTGTAACACTTGATGCTGACGGTGTTGTTACTAGTGATTTCATCGATGTAGTTCAGGGCAAGATTGCTTTCGATACACTTGGTGTTATCTCTACAGATCTCAACTCTACAGTAGATAGCAAGAAGACTCTTGGCGATGCTTACGGCATGAAGAATGCTTCAGCTATTGGCAAGGAGTGGTACGAGCAGGCTGCTTCATTTGAGGAGTACACTGTTGGTAAGACAATGGATGAGATTTCAGGTACAGCTATGGACGCTGGTGCAGCTGCAGATGCAGATCTTGCTGCTTCAGTTTCAATCCATATTTCTGATTTCGTAGTAGCAGCTGCAAAGGCTTGCGAAAACGCTCAGTAATTTAAATTTAATTAATATTAGGGGTGTGCAGATGTGCACACTCCTATTTGTTTTATAGGTGGTTTTATGAATAAAATTAAAGCGATAGCCCTTAGTATTATTGTTTTAGTAATCTTAATAGTTATAGCTTTCCAATCTGGATTAGTTTCCAAATTGCAAAATAGAAAAGAGGGCGCCGTCTCTGAAAATCCAGGCGAAATGACAAAGTATACAGCTACATTTTTTGATATTTTTGACACAAGAACAGAATTATTAGGCTATGCCTACACTGAAGACGAATTCACAGAGCAAGCAAATTTAATAAAAGAGCGCTTGATCTTTTATAATAATCTTTATGACATCTACAATGATTATGATGGCATAAACAATATCCGCACTATCAATGAAAACGCAGGGGTTGCACCTGTAGAGGTTGATCCAGAAATTATCAACCTTATCAAATTCAGTAAAGATATTTATGAAGAAACTGATGGCAAGGTAAACATTGCCATGGGTTCAGTTCTTCAAATTTGGCACGATTATAGAGAGCACGGCATGAACGACCCTGAGACTGCAGAGCTTCCTACCATGGAAGAGCTTACAGCTGCAGCTGAGCATACCAATATTGAAGACGTCATCATAGACGAAAAGGCCGGCACAGTTTACCTGGCTGATCCTGAGATGTCTCTTGATGTGGGAAGCACTGGAAAAGGCTACGCCGTACAGCGTGTTATGGATTATTGCAAGCAACAGGGTATGAACAACATCCTTATGAGCCTCGGTGGCAATGTAGGCGGTGTTGGCACCCGTATTGATGGCACTCCATTCAAAATTGCCATCCAAAATCCAGACATGGATAGCGAGGAAAAATACATTGAGACTGTAACCATCGAAGATGGCCAGTGCGTTGTATCATCTGGAGACTACCAGCGTTATTATGTAGTAGACGGAAAGACCTATTGCCATATTATCGACCCAGACACACTTTTCCCTAATGAAACCTTCGCGGCAGTTTCTATCATTACTGATGATTCTGGAAAGGCCGATGCCTACTCCACAGCCCTTTACAACATGACCATAGAAGAGGGACTAGATTTTGTTAATAGCCATGACAATTTAGAGGCTATGTGGGTCTATCACGACGGCACAAAAGCCTACTCGGATCACTTTGAAGATGCTATTGCTCAGTAAGCAAAATGGGGTAGGAGATGTGACCAGGCCGGTTGTATGAACATGCATTTTATGGTATAATTTTTCACCGTGAGTTTTAGAAAAGAATTAGTTCGGAGGAAAAGATGAAAGAGATTCTTCAGCAGATCAAAGATGTTGTAGTTGATGGTTTCACAGCATGTGGCTACGATGAAAAATATGGTATGGTTAGTCTTTCGAATAGACCTGATTTGTGCCAGTTCCAGTGCAACGGAGCTTTGGCAGCAGCAAAGGCTTATAAAAAGGCACCTATTGCAATCGCTGGTGAGGTAGTTGAGAAGCTTGGCGATAATACTATGTTTGCCAAGTGCGAGGTATGCCCTCCAGGATTTATAAATATAAATCTTTCTGACGAGTTCATTGCACAGTTTGTTTCTGGTATGGCAGATGATGAGGAAAGATTTGGTGTTGAAAAGGTGGCACAGCCAAAGAAGGTCATGATTGATTACGGCGGACCAAACGTTGCAAAGCCACTTCACGTTGGACATTTACGTTCAGCAATTATCGGTGAGTCTATAAAGAGAACAGCTCGCTTTATGGGTGACGAGGTTATCGGTGATGTGCATCTTGGAGACTGGGGTCTTCAGATGGGACTTATCATTACAGAGTTAAAGCTTCGCAAGCCAGAGCTTGTATATTTTGATGAGAGCTACGAGGGAGAGTATCCTACAGAGGCTCCATTTACTATTTCAGAGCTTGAGGAGATTTATCCTTGCGCTTCTGGCAAATCAAAGGAGGATCCTTCTTACAAGGAGGCTGCCATGACAGCTACATACGAGCTTCAGCATGGTAGACGTGGATATCAGGCGCTTCTTTCACACATTCTCAATGTTTCAGTAAACGACCTAAAGAGAAATTACGAAAAGCTTGATGTTACATTCGACCTTTGGAAGGGCGAGTCTGATGCACAGCCATACATTCCTGACATGGTTCAAAAGATGAAGGATGATGGATTTGCATACATTTCAGAGGGCGCTCTTGTAGTAGACGTAAAGGAAGACACAGATACAAAAGAGGTTCCACCATGTATGATTCTCAAATCAGACGGAGCTTCATTATATAACACTACTGACCTTGCTACTATGGTATGGCGTATGAAGGATTACAATCCAGACAAGCTCATCTACGTAGTAGACAAGAGACAGGAGCTTTACTTTACACAGGTATTTAGATGTGCAAAGAAGACAGGTATCATCCCAGATGGTACCGGTTTACACTTCGTAGGCTTTGGTACTATGAATGGAAAGGACGGAAAGCCATTCAAGACTAGACAGGGCGGAGTTATGCGTCTTGAGTATCTTCTTCAGGAAGTAGAAGACAAGATGCTAGAAAAAATTAAAGAAAATGGTACTATGAATGATGAGGATGCCCTAAAGACAGCTCAGATAGTTGGTCTTTCAGCGGTAAAATATGGTGATCTTTCAAACCAGGCATCAAAGGATTACATCTTTGATATCGACAGATTTACTTCAGCAGAAGGAAACACAGGTCCATACATCCTTTACACAATCGTTAGATGCAAGTCTATACTTGCAAAGGCTGGCGTTGATAGCATTGATACAGCTATTCTTCCAGCACACTCTGATTCAGAGAGAGGATTACAGCTTGAGCTTACTAGATTTATGGCTGCCCTTAACTCAGCATACGAGGATATGGCACCACACAAGATCTGTGCATACATTTACGATTTAGCAAATGCATTCAACAGATTCTATCACGATACAAAGATTTTAGCTGAGGAAGATGAGGCGAAAAAGGCTAGTTACCTTAAGCTTCTCGTTCTCACAAAGAACGTGCTTGAGAAATCAATCGAACTTCTTGGTTTCAAGGCACCGGAGCGTATGTAATGGTTGATAATTCATTTTTACCAATTGATTTTGTTAATCGCATGGAGCAGGACTTAGGGCCTGACCTCCATGCGTTTTTGCGTTCCTACGAGGAAGATAAAATATCTGCACTGAGATTCAATCCCATAAAAGCTCGCTCTACGGCGGCAGAGGACATGGCAGATATCCTTACAGGACAGGTAGAGTGGTCTAAAAATGGCTACTACTATGATGATGTAAATAACAGGCCAGGCGTGCATCCATATCACCACGCAGGTGTTTACTATATCCAGGATGCATCAGCTCAGCTTCCAGTGGAGATGCTTTCTCCAAATCCAGGAGATATCTGTCTGGATCTTTGCGCAGCTCCTGGTGGCAAGTCCACCCAGATAGCAGGCTATCTCATGGGAGAGGGTATTCTTGTGTCCAATGAGCCTATGAAAAATAGAGCTAAGATTCTATCAGAAAATATTGAGCGCCTTGGCATCAAAAATGCCGTCGTCACCTCAGAATATCCTGACAGATTGGCAGAGCAATTCCCGGAATACTTTGACAAGATTATGGTGGATGCACCATGCTCAGGTGAGGGTATGTTCAGAAAAAATCACGATGCCTGCAATGAATGGTCACTAGAGTCCGTTCAGATGTGCGCAGCTCGTCAGGCAGAGATTTTGGACAGAGCCTATGAGATGCTTGTTCCTGGTGGACGCATTTGTTACAGTACATGTACCTTCGCAAAGGCAGAGGATGAGGAGGCCGTTGCTGCCTTTATTGAGAGACATCCAGATATGACTCTCATAGAGGAGCGCAGATTATGGCCTCATATACACAAGGGAGAGGGCCATTATGCAGCTCTCCTTGAAAAAGCTCAGGTAGAAGACTTTATTCCTAATCGAAGAGAGTATTCACTTAAGAAAACATCTGATAAAATGTTAAATGACTATTTAACATTTGCAAAAAATACTCTTAAAAATCCTATACGAGATAATTTGCTTTTAAATGGAGATTTGCTTTATGCACTTCCAGAGCAGTGTCCTGATTTCAAAGGCTTGCACGTTCTTAGAGGAGGCCTGTTCTTGGGCACTCTCAAGAAAAATAGATTTGAGCCTAGTCATGCATTGGCCTTGGCACTATCTAGTGAAGAGGTGATAAACACCTATGACCTGCAGTCGTCTTCATCACAGATTACAGATTATCTAAAGGGTGGCTCAGTAATGGCTGACGTGCCAGATGGCTGGGTTCTTATGACAGTGGATGGCTATTCCATCGGCTGGGGAAAGGCTGTAAAGGGCCAAATCAAAAATCATTATCCAAAGGGTCTCAGACTACTAGGATAAATAATTGTGAAAGAGGAATATGGTTTTGGAAAAACGTATTGCCAGAAAAAAGAATATTTACGAATATACAATGTTTACCCTCGCTTCTATAGTGATGGTTATAGGAATTTACTTTTTTAAATTCCCTAACAATTTTTCATTTGGTGGAGTCAGTGGTTTTTCTATTGTTCTAGCGGCATTGATGCCGGTAACACCTGGTCGAATCAATTTAATTATCAACATAGCACTTCTACTTTTAGGCTTTATGGTATTTGGAAAGTCCTTTGGTATAAAGACTACCTACATTACACTTTTAGTTTCATTTGGTCCTAGAATCCTAGAGAAGATTCATCCAATGGATGGTCCACTTACCAATCAGCCGGTACTAGAGCTTATTTTTGCCATAGCACTACCTGCCTTTGCATCAGCAGTGTTCTTCAACATGGGAGCATCCTCAGGTGGTACAGATATTGTGGCCATGATTCTCAAAAAATATACAAAGATCGATATCGGTGCAGCATTGTTCCTTACAGATGTTCTCATCGTTGTTAGCTCATGCTTCGTATTCGATATCCAGACAGGTTTATTCTCTTTAGTAGGTCTTCTTGCAAAATCACTTGTAGTAGATGAGACTATCGAAAATATCAATCTTGCAAAATACTTTACAATTATTTGTGACAATCCAGATCCAATCGTGGATTTCATCATCAATGATTTGCACAAGAGTGCTACAGTTTACAAAGCAACAGGTGCATATCAGCACAACGAAAAGACAATTATTCTTACTATCCTAAAGCGTCAGCAGGCGGTTGATTTAAAGCATCAGATTAAAAAGGTGCAGCCAGGCGCATTCATTGCTATCACAAATAGCAGTGAAATCGTAGGAAAAGGATTTCGAGGCTACAACTAATTAACGGCATACGAGGAGAGGACATGAAAAATAAGACTTGGGGAATTTTAGCCCACGTAGATGCGGGAAAAACTACATTATCAGAGGCCATTTTATACAATGGTGGGCTTATAAATGAACTGGGCCGAGTTGATCATCAGGATGCCTTCCTCGATACAGATTCTCAGGAAAAGTCCCGAGGTATCACTATTTTCTCAAAGCCAGCCAGATTTCAATATCAGGGCTTTGATTTTACATTGTTAGATACTCCAGGCCACGTGGATTTCTCTACAGAGACAGAGAGAGCCATGTGGGCGCTGGATTATGCAATTCTACTTATTAGCGGAGCAGATGGTGTGCAGGCTCACACCAAGACTCTGTTTAATTTACTATCTACAAACAACATTCCAACAATCATTTTTGTTAATAAAATGGATCAGGAGGGCACAGATAGGGATGCCCTTATTTCTAATATCCAAAATGAGCTATCTGATAGATGTGTTCTATTAGAGGATTATGAGGCTATCGCCACAGAAGACGAGGGTGCCATGGAGGAGTTTTTATCTACTGATACACTTTCAGAGCACACTATTACATCCTTGATTGAGAGCAGATCGATTTTTCCAATTCTCATGGGGTCAGCCTTGAAAAATCAGGGCGTAGACAAGCTTATGAACCTAATGGTAATGCTGTCACATTCCGCTGATGAAAAATCAGCTGAGGACGTAGCAGATTTTGGAGCTAGGGTATATAAAATTGAGTCCTTAGGCAGAGATTTTAGACTTACCTTTGCAAAGATTGTCAGCGGTAGTCTAAAGGTAAAGCAGGTTTTAGATACTGGAGAAAAGGTAGACCAGATTAGGGTTTATTCCGGCAGCAAATACACGCAGGTGGATAGTGCAGTTGCAGGAGATATAGTTGCACTTGTAGGTCCAAACGATACCTTCGCAGGGCAGGGACTAGGCACAGAGTCGGACCGCAGCGAATTATTTTTAAATCCTGTTTTACAGTATCAGGTTAGCTTTTTGGATGACACAGTACCTAGAGTGGCATACCCAGATTTGCTAAAGCTCAATCAGGAGGACCCTTCCTTAAATGTATCCTGGGACGAGGACACCGAGGAGATTCGCATCAATCTCATGGGAGAGGTGCAGACAGAAATCCTTACAAAAAGAATTGCAGATGAACTAAACCTACAGGTATCCTTTGAGGAAAGTGGCGTTTTATATAAAGAAACTATCGCAAATACGGTAGAGGGTGTAGGTCACTTTGAGCCTCTTAGACATTATGCAGAGGTACATCTTTTGATGGAGCCGCTTTTTGCAGGCAGTGGTATAGAGGTGGCTACAGATGTGGGTACAGATGATTTGGCTCTCAATTGGCAGCGACTTATAGTCACCCATATTTTAGAAAAGGAACATGTGGGCATCCAAATCGGTGGAGCCCTTACAGATATAAAATATACCGTAGTAGGCGGTAGAGCTCACATCAAGCATACCGAGGGTGGAGATTTTAGAGAGGCCACCTATCGAGCTATCAGACAAGGCTTAATGGAGGCAGGCACCACAGTTTTAGAGCCATACTATAGCTTTGAAATTGTTCTTCCTACAGAGCACATTGGTAGGGCCATGACAGATATTGAGGCCATGAGCGGTAGCTTTGAAATGCCAGAGGATATCAATGGCATGACCAGACTAAAGGGCAGTGCACCTGCTGTAAACATACGCAATTATCAGGCCAAGCTCATATCCTATACAAAGGGGCAGGGCCACATTGATTTGGCTCTAGAGGGCTACAAGCCATGTCACAATGAGGATGAGGTGGTGGCACACTTTGCCTACGACCCAGATTCGGATTTACGTAATCCAGCATCCTCTGTATTTTGCTCTCATGGGGCTGCCACAGTGGTTCCATGGTATGAGGTAAAGGGCCATTGTCATGTCCCTTGTCTAAAGGACAAGGCAAAGGCACAGGAGGTGGTCATGCCTTCTACAAAGCGTGCCATTAGAGACATGGACCAGTGGCTAGACCCAGATGAAATAGATTCTATCCTGCGTCAGGCCACCCACAGCAATGGTGGAAAGAATCCTAAAAAAGGCTGGCACTACGGAGAAAATCGTATTAGACGAGTAGATTCTGACTATGTATACCAGGCACCAAAGGCTGTAAAGCCAAGAGAAAAGTATATGCTGGTGGATGGTTACAACCTGATTTATGCCTGGCCAGAATTAAAGGCGGTGTTGGATGTAAATTTAGACGGAGCCAGAGGAAAGCTTTTGGATATCCTCAGTAATTACAAGGCCATGACAGACTACAATGTTATTGCAGTTTTTGATGCCTACAGAGTAAAGGGACATCCAGTGGAAGCCAGCGATTACCTCAACATCCATCAGGTATTTACAGCCGAGGCCCAGACCGCAGATGCCTATATAGAGCGTTTCACACATGAGCATGGCAAAAAATACGATATTACGGTAGTTACCTCAGATGGCTTAGAGCAAATCATCATTAGAGGAGCTGGTGCCAGACTTATTTCTTCAAGAGAATTTATTGAAGAGGTGGAGCGAAAAGCAAAAGAATTGCGAGAAGAATACAATCTTGATTAATCAAATGGAGTTATTGTTATTTGCTATAAATCATTTAACAATAACTCCATAATTATTTTGTATAATGCATATCATCTATAAGTACGTTGCAAAACAAAATTTGGGGAGCTTACTTTTATGGAACGATATGAATTTGCAGAATTACAACGTAAAGCTTTAGAAGCGCTGAACATTCCACTAGTCATCTACCAGTTTATCGACAACAGAGTGGTGACTTTATTGGTTACCGATGGAATGTCAAAGCTTATGGGGGTATCTAAGGAAGAAATTATAGATTTATTCGACAAGGATATGTACAAGGATACTCATCCAGATGACAAAGCCAGAGTAGCAGATGCCGCATACAAATTTGCCTCAGGCACAGGCAATTATGATGTGGTATACCGTAGTATGTCTAAAAAGATAAATGACTATGTAATCGTACATGCTCACGGCGAGCATTATTTCGCAGAACACGGTGAAATGCTCTCCACCACTGTGTATATGGTAGAAGGCCTCGGCGGAGGCCAGGATGACAAGATAACTGGTGAAATAGCCAGCAATTATCAGGATTTATTAAAAAAGGAAAGTCTGATTAGAGATAATTTCTATGATTCTCTAACAGGCTTACCAAACATGTCATATTTTCTCATGCTTGCAGACGCAGGAAAAAAGGCATTGATAGAAGAGGGACTGTCTCCCTGTATGCTGTTTTTTGATCTTACAGGCATGAAATTCTTCAATCAAAAATATAGTATCCACGAAGGTGACAATTTAATTTGCGCATTTGGTCAAATCCTTAAAAATCATTTTTCTACGGAAAATTGCGGAAGGCTTAGTCAGGATCACTTTGCAGCCTATACTGCTTCTGACGGGCTTGAGGAGGAGCTTGAGCAAATTTTTGATGAGCTACAAAAGGCCAATGAAGAAAAGACTCTTCCAGTGCGTGTGGGAATTTATTCCATTACCTATGGAGATGTAACCTCCAGCGCAGCCTGTGATAGAGCAAAAATCGCCTGTGATCAGGGCCGTGGCTCTTACAATTCTAAATACTATTATTATAGCGATGAATTGCACAAGCAAATGCTAATGCATCAGTATGTTGTAAATAATTTCGAGCGCGCCATGGAAAACAGATGGATTCTGCCTTATTATCAGGAAATTGTCCGTTCTGTAAATGGATGCGTGTGTGATGAAGAAGCATTGGCTAGATGGATTGACCCTGAAAAGGGCTTGCTTCCTCCAGATAAATTTATCCCGGTTTTAGAGGATACACAGCTGATTCACAAGCTGGATTTGTACCTTCTTGATAGAGTGCTTGAGGATTTAAAGGAGACAAAGGACACAGGTCATCCATTTGTGCCAGTTTCTATAAATCTTTCCAGAAATGATTTTGTTCTCTGCGATATTGTCGGAGAAATTATTAGCAGGGTAGAGGCTTCAGAGTTTACCCCAGATTATATCACCATAGAAATTACAGAGAGTGTATCCTCTCTTGATATCAGCTACATTGGTGAGCAAATCAAGAGATTTCATGATGCAGGCTTCAAGGTATGGATGGACGATTTTGGTAGTGGCTATTCATCACTTAATATTTTGCAAAAGCTGGATTTTGACACTATCAAATTTGACCTAAGATTTATGAGAGAATTTGGCGAGTCTAAAAAGAGTCATATCATATTAGAGGAGCTTGTAAAAATGGCCACAAAGCTGGGCATTGAGACTGTAGTAGAGGGCGTAGAGACCATAGAACAGGTCAAATTCCTTAGAGAAATTGGTGCCATAAAGCAGCAGGGCTATTACTACGCAAAGCCTATTTCATTAAATGATTGGTTCACTATTTTTGACAGTAGAATTGGTCTTGTGATGGAAAACAAGGATGAGCTGGACTATTACAACACCATAGGCTCTACAAACCTGGTGGAGCCAAAGATTAACGCCGATTACAACTGGCAGCTGGATGAATTCTTTGGCCAGATTCCTATGGGAATAATCGAGGTAAAGAACAGAGCAACTCGAATCCTACGCTATAACAATACCTTTGCCAAATTCCTTATTAAGACAGATTACACCACTGAGGACAAGCTAGGAGGCGCCAGCATTCCTTCCAATAAGCTTATTCCAATAGGCTTGAATGATGCCTTGAAAAAAGCCTATAAAACTGGTAAATGGGAATATATGGAAAATATTGGTGAGGATTCACTATCAGTCAATTGTTTCATCAAATATCTTAGCGGAAATCAGGTTAGCGGATTTTATGCTTTTGAGATTGTGATACTATCTATGGATACTATCGACAAAGATTGACACTAGTAGATAAATATGATAGTTTGTCATAGAAAAATTAATAGAACAGCTTAGGTGTCCATTGCATTGCGAATGGGTGAAAAGGGAATCTGGTGTGAATCCAGAGCGAAGCCGTCACTGTGTTAGGGAGTCTATCCTATAGTCACTGAGTAATTGGGAAGAGGGATTAGATGTTGATCGAAGTCAGGAGACCTGCCTAGGCCTGGTAATTTTGATTTGCGGTACTCGAATCATAATTGATAATACATGGCCCATAGGCCTTGTTGTTATGTTTGATTATGAGGCTGTTTCTTATTTTTATAAGGCAGCCTTTTATTTTGCACGAATATTTTACCTCATGTCAAAGTTACCCTAGTATAAATGTAGGAGGATGACATGAGAAAAAGAAGTTTAAGCATTTTAGCACTTATGATGACTACATCGATGATGCTTTCAGGATGCGGCACAGCTGCACCAACAGACAGCTCTAGTGATACAAATGCAGAGTCAACAGTAGAAGAGGAGAATCCAGACCAGGTGGCAGCAGATAACGTAGCAGCGCTAATCGATGCGATTTATGTAAAGGATAGAACAGATGAGACTGATGAGCAGTGCCAGGCAGCAAAGGATGCATGGGATGCCCTTACAGACACTCAGAAGGAATTAGTAGAGGGAACAAATGCAGACCCAGATTATTTTGGTAGAGACACAGGTGACGCAACAGCTGATGATCCTTTAAATCAGGATGAGATTGGTGACAACGAAATCCTTGTAGTCAGCTTTGGTACTTCATTCAACGATAGCCGTGTAAATGATATCGGTTCAGTAGAAAAGGCCATTGCAAAGGCCAATCCTGATTGGTCAGTTCGTCGAGCATTTACATCTCAGATTATTATCAACCATATCCAGTCTAGAGATGGCGAAGTAATCGACAATATGGACCAGGCCCTTGAAAGAGCAGTAAATAACGGAGTTAAGAACCTTGTAGTTCAGCCTACTCATTTAATGCATGGTACAGAGTACGACCAGTTAATGGAATCTGTCAGCGCTTATGAGGACAAGTTTGAATCTGTAAAGGTTGCTGAGCCACTTCTTGGTGAGGTTGGAGCAGACGCTACAGAAATTAACGACGACAAGGAAGCTGTGGCAAAGGCAGTAGTTTCTGAGGCAGTAGCTGATGGAAATTATGATTCTTTAGAGGCAGCTGAAAAAGAAGGCGTTGCATTTGTATTCATGGGTCATGGCACTAGCCACACAGCAAAGGTTACATACAGCCAGATGCAGACTCAGATGGATGAGCTTGGCTACAAAAATGTTTTTGTAGGAACAGTTGAGGGAGAGCCAGAGGAAACATCTTGTGAAAACATTATCGCAAAGGTACAGGAAGCTGGGTATGAAAAGGTAGTTCTTCGTCCACTTATGGTAGTAGCAGGTGATCATGCCAATAATGATATGGCAGGTGACGATGAGGATTCATGGAAGTCAATGTTTACAGCGGCAGGCTTTACATCAATCGATTGCCAGCTTAGCGGACTAGGCGAAATCGCAGATATTCAGGCAATTTACGTAGCTCATACAAAGGCTGCAATGGAACAGTAATATAGGCACTAGAAAGGTTTTACATGAAAAAGAGATTTCTTAGTTTGATAATTGTGGCAACAATGGCGCTTTCGTTTGTTGCTTGTAAAGATACAAAGGCAGACACAGCTGTAGAGGATTCTCAGGTTGCTGAGGAGTCACAGACAGCAGATGAGGCAGTAGTAGAGGATTCTGAGGCAGAGGCTACAGAATCAGAAGAGACAACAGCTACTTTAGATTTAGCAGATGGTGTTTATGATGCAGAGTTTACTACAGACAGTGGTATGTTCCACGTAAACGAGGCATACAACAACATTGGAAAGCTTACAGTAGAAAACGGTGTAGGCACAATCCACATCACACTTGTTTCAAAGAACATCGTCAATTTATATGTAGGTATGGCAGCAGATGCTGAAAATGATACAGAAAACGCTTTACAGCCTACTACAGACACAGTTACATACGAGGACGGCCTTACAGAAGAGGTTTATGGATTCGACGTACCTGTTTCAGCTATTGATGAAGAGTTTGACCTTGCATTACTTGGTACAAAGGGTACCTGGTATGACCACAAAGTAAAGGTTTCCAATCCACAATTAGTAGAGGAATAATCTTTTATAATGAAAAAAGGAATAATCTTAGCTGCAGCTATAGCCATTGTGCTCACTGGCTGCAGCTATCTTAATAATAAGGAACTAAATAGCGGCACCTACAGCTGTCAGGTTCAAATGGAGGGCGGCAGCGGCAGAGCATCAATCCAATCGCCGGCCCAGGTGACTGTGGAGGAGGATGCAAAGACGGTAGAGCTTGTCTGGTCCAGCTCCCACTACGATTACATGATTGTCGAGGGAACTCAGTATGATAACGAAGCTGAATTAAATGAAAACTCTGTTTTTACTATTCCTTTTGAGGAATTTGACCAGGCCTTTGAGGTAATTGCAGACACCACAGCCATGGGAACACCCCATGAGATTACCTATGAAATCACAGTATCGTCTCCTGAAAATTCTTCAGATGATACCTCCTCAAACAGTGAGCAGACCGCAGCCTCCCGCGAATACACCAATTATCCTCCAGAATACTCTCTTGGAAATCTACAGTACGTATCATTTTTACAAAATAATTACGCTAGAGAATTCAAGGTGGATTTTTACAAGGGAAACAAGTACTACGCACTGATCACCCTTGGTACCGGCAGTAATAGCCAGTATTTTTTAAAGGAAATTGATGACGAATATATTTTAGATAATTATTGTCTTAATGCTGATAGCAATAATACGGACCCGTTAGAAGAGGAGCATGACGACGATTATTATTTAGATGGAATATCAGACAATGTTACGATTCTTTCTGATATCGGAAATACGTATTTAGTATCTACCTCAGTAATGGATTACATTGTGGCAATAGATGCCCTTTCAAATATTAAATTTTCTGGAACAAAGGCCAGCGATTGGTCCATACCAGAGGCTACAAAGTCTATAAAATCAGGTGACATACTATATGCGGGCAAATATTCAGCTCCAGACTATGAGCTTTTACTAGAGGAGGGCTGTAATCTAGCTATAGAAAACACCATGATTTACCACAATCCTGAGGTAAAGGAAAAGCTAGAAGCTCTAGGAATTCCAGTAATGGTAGAGTATTCCAGCTACGAAACCAATCCCTTAGGCAGATTAGAATGGATAAAGCTATATGGCCTTTTATATGATCAGCTGGAAAATGCCAACAGCATTTTTGATGAGCAGGTAGAGGTGGTTAACAGCATAGATAGCCAGGAGGATACAGGCTTAAAGGTAGCGGTATTTTCCGTTTCTACCAACGGCACAATAATAGTTCGTTCTCCACAGGATTACGTAGCCACCATGATTGATATGGCAGGAGGCAACTATGTACCAGAGGATTTAAAGCATGCCTCTGATGGCGCCACATCCACCGCCACAATTACAGTAGAAGATTTTTATTTAATAGCGGAAGATGCAGACGTATTGATATATAATGGTATTATAGAGGGGGAAATAAGCAACAAATCTGTACTTTTGAATAAAGCGCCACTATTAAAAGATTTTAAGGCATTCAAAAATGACAGGGTTTATTGCCTTCCTGATAAATTTTTTCAGCAAAGTACACATGTTGCTGATTTTATAGAAGACCTACATGGTATATTAGTAGGAGAAACATCTTCATTAAAATATCTATACAAAATCGAGGATTAAAAAGTGAAAACACAGGGCAGAAATTATGTACTAATCTTATCATTATTAGCAGCACTTTTAGTGGTTCTAGCAATCGTATGTGTTGGACTTGGAAGTGCAGATATAGGAGTGTGGGATATTATCTTATCCTTTATATCTCCCAAGGACGTTATGGTGGGAAAAATCATATTATCTATCAGATTACCTAGAATTCTTGCGGCAATAATATTAGGAGGAGCATTGGCTGTCTCTGGTTTTCTTTTACAGGTATTCTTTGGAAATCCAATTGCAGGCCCATATGTGCTGGGTATCTCTTCTGGCGCCAAGCTCATAGTGGCCATTGTAATGGTATTTTTCCTGAACAATCATTTAGTTATCACCTCCATCGGCATGGTTATAGCAGCCTTCATAGGCTCGCTGACTGCCATGGGAATAGTTCTTTTGTTATCTCAAAAAATGAAAAATATGTCATTACTCGTAGTGTGCGGTGTAATGATTGGATATATATGCTCCGCAATTACGGAGTTCATCATCGAATTTGCAAATGATTCAAACATTGTAAATTTACATAACTGGTCAATGGGAAGCTTTTCTGGAACCAGCTGGACCAATGTAAACATTTCAGTAGTTATAGTAGCAGTAGTTCTAGTCATCACCTTTATGATGTCAAAGCCAATAGGTGCTTATCAGTTAGGTGAAGCATACGCCAGAAACATGGGCGTTGATATAAAAAAGCTTAGAGTGGCATTAATTTTGCTCTCTAGCCTTTTATCAGCTACAGTCACAGCCTTTGCTGGACCTATTTCCTTTGTAGGTGTGGCAGTTCCTCATATTATGAGAGGACTATTAAAAACAGCAAAGCCTATAGTCATGATACCTGCCTGCTTTATTGGTGGCGCAGTGATTACTTTAGTGTGCGATTGTATAGCCAGAGTGGCCTTTGCCCCTACTGAGCTTAGCGTTAGTGCAGTTACATCTGTTTTTCTAGCTCCCGTTGTTATTTACCTTTTGGTAAAGGGAAAGAGTGTAGTGCATGGATAATATTATAAAAATATCTGATTTAGTGGTTGGATATGGTGCTCCAGTGGTTTCTCAGGTAAACATAAATGTGGCCCCTGGAGAAATCATTGCCATAATTGGCCCCAATGGAGCCGGCAAATCCACCATATTAAAAACCATTACCAAGCAATTAAAAAAGCTTGACGGAAAAATATATATTGATGAAACGGATGATGATTCTATTTCAGGTGAAGACCTGGCCAAAAAGCTATCTATGGTTTCCACCGAAAAGATTCATCCAGAATTAATGACCTGCTGGGATGTGGTAGCAACAGGCAGATATCCCTACACAGGCCGACTTGGTATTTTGTCCAAGGAGGACAATGAGGCTGTAGATAAGGCCATTGCTCTAGTGGGAGCAGAGGATGTGGCAGCCAAGGATTTTTCTAGAATCAGTGATGGACAAAGGCAAAGAATCATGCTTGCCAGAGCCATCTGCCAAGAGCCAGAAATCTTGATATTAGATGAGCCCACTTCGTTTTTGGATATCCAGTTCAAGGTGGATATTTTAGGAGTAATAAGAAGGCTGGCCAAGGAAAAGGGCATAGCTGTAATCATGTCAATTCATGAGCTGGAATTTGTGCCAGCTATTGCAGATAGAGTAATTGCCGTGGATTCAGGCTCCATGGCCTATGTGGGAACAGCAAAAGAGGTTCTTACAGGAGAAAACATTTCTCATATTTACCATATGCCACAGGCAGAGGCCATTACAGATGGTTTATGGCAGTATGCCAACAGTTTAAAGGAGTATTTATGGCAAAAGTAATTATGGTACAGGGCACCATGTCAAACGTGGGTAAAAGCTTGCTTGTGGGCGGGCTGTGCCGTGTATTTAAACAGGATGGATATAGAGTAGCGCCTTTTAAATCTCAGAATATGGCCCTCAATTCCTTTGTAACAGAAGATGGGCTAGAGCTAGGACGCGCTCAGGCCATGCAGGCAGAATGTGCAGGCATTGCTCCATCCGTATATATGAATCCCATTTTGTTAAAGCCTACAAATGATATAGGCTCACAGGTAATAGTAAACGGTGAAGTAGTGGGAAACATGAATGCCAGAGATTATTTCGCATACAAAAAGCAGCTTATTCCAGATATTATGGCAGCCTATCATGAGCTGGAAAAGGTGGCTGACATTATTGTAATAGAGGGAGCAGGCAGCCCAGCAGAGATAAATCTAAAGGCAGATGATATTGTAAACATGGGCATGGCCCAGCTTGTGGATGCACCAGTGCTATTGGTAGGAGACATTGATAGAGGTGGAGTGTTTGCACAGCTTTTGGGCACACTAGAGCTTTTAGAGCCAGAGGAAAGAGCTAGAGTAAAGGGCTTGATTATAAATAAGTTCAGAGGAGATAAGACTCTTTTAGATTCTGGCATTGATATGATTGAGGATATGGGCGGCGTAAAGGTTATAGGTACTGTGCCATACACAAAGCTTATGATAGATGATGAGGACAGCCTTAGCGAGCGACTGGATAATCATGCAGCCCTAAGCGATGCTCAGATTGCTGTAAAGGTAGTCAGGCTTCCTAGAATTTCCAATTTTACAGACGTGGCTCCATTTGAGAGCATTCCAGGTGTATCGGTAGAATTCATTACCAATCCTAGAGACATAGAAAATGGAGACATGGTAATTATTCCGGGCAGCAAAAATACCATATCGGATTTACGATGGCTCAGAGAATCCGGCATGGAGGCAGCCATAAAGAAATTTGCTGTAAATGGTCCCGTGGCAGGTATCTGCGGTGGGTTCCAGATGATGGGAAACATTGTAGCAGACCCTGATATGGTAGAAGAGGGCGGCAGCATTAGAGGCTTAGAGCTACTGCCTCTAGCCACAACCCTTGCACCTCAAAAGCATCGCAGCCAGACTGAGGATTGCTTTGATGATATGACAGGCGTGTTTGCCGGTTTATCAGGAGAGGAATTTATAGGCTATGAGATCCACAACGGTGAGACTCTGGTGGATTTCTCAAAGGATGTTGATTCCTTTACAGAGATGGATTTAGATGTGGTAGAAAGAGACGACGAGGGAAATATCATCATTGTTCAAAGAGGCAATGTGTTTGGTACCTACGTCCATGGAATCTTTGACAATGGAGATTTGGCTCTTCGCATTATCAATGAAATTGCAAAGGCAAAGGGCATAGACACCTGCAATGAATCCATGTCCTACCAGGAATTCAAAGAAAGAGAATACGACAAATTAGCAGATGTAGTCCGTAATAATTTAGACATGGATTATGTGTATTCTTTAATTAGATAATAGATTTACAAATTAAGATATTAGAATTTTGGAGTATATATTGAAAAATATAGAGTTTGTTTTACCAACAGAAATAGAAAAAAGAAGCTTTGAAATAATAGGTAAGGAGCTGGCTGAAATGGGCATTACCCTTGATCCAGAGCAGGAGCCTGTGACAAAGCGTGTCATTCACACCAGTGCGGATTTTGAGTACGCAAATACCATGTGTTATTCAGAGGGCGCCATTGCAAAGGCAAAGGAGCTTATAAGAAATGGTGCACACATTGTCACAGATACCAATATGGCCCTAGCCGGCATCAACAAAAAGAAGCTGGCACAGTTTGGTGGCCAGGTACATTGCTTTATGGCAGATGAGGATGTGGCAGCAGAGGCAAAGGCTCGTCAGGTTACTAGAGCCACAGTTTCTATGGAGCATGCAGCAGCCCTTAATATGCCAGTAATTTTTGCTATTGGAAATGCTCCTACAGCCCTTATTTCTTTATATGAAATGATGGAGGAGGGCAAATTTACACCAGCTTTTGTAATAGGTGTGCCAGTAGGCTTTGTTAATGTGGTGGCTGCAAAGGAGCTGTTCTTAGATTCTCAGGTGCCATATATTATCAATAGAGGACGCAAGGGCGGCAGCAATGTGGCAGCAGCTATCGTAAATGCGTTACTTTACAACATGGAGTAATTATGAGAAAAGGTTTTACCACTGGAAGTTGTGCGGCGGCAGCGGCAAAGGCAGCCACCTATATGCTTCTGACAGGTCAGGAAAAACTTAATATAGAAATAGAAACACCCGCCAAAATCATGTTTAATGCAGATTTGGTGGATATTAAACGCATGGAAAATCAGGTGAGCTGCGCCGTTATAAAGGATGGTGGAGACGACCCAGATGTGACTACAGGCAGTCATGTTGTGGCCACAGTAAGGATTTTAGAACCAGGTCATGAATCTGCAATGGAGCCAGATAATGGAAAAACAGCTGCAGCATCCATAGATTTAGACGGTGGATTTGGTGTGGGCCGGGTTACCTTGCCAGGCCTTGATCAGCCTGTGGGAAATGCAGCCATCAACCATGTTCCAAGAGAAATGATAATAAAAGAGGTAACAGAGGTTTGCAATCTTCTTGATTTCAATGGAAAGCTTTCTGTAATCATTTCAGTCCCTGAGGGTGAGGAGCTGGCAGGACATACCTTCAATCCAAGGCTTGGTATTGTAGGTGGCATATCCATTCTTGGCACCACAGGTATAGTGGAGCCTATGAGCGCAAAGGCTCTAGTGGACACCATCCAGGTGGAGCTGGCACAAAAGAAGGCTCTTGGCAAAACTATTGCAGCAGTATCCCCTGGAAATTATGGGCTGAAATTCATGAAGGAAGCCTATGGCTACGATTTGGATACCAGCGTAAAGTGTTCTAATTTTATTGGAGAGACAGTAGATTTGGTATGCAAGCTAGGCTTTGATGGCATGGTTATTACAGGCCATATAGGAAAGCTTGTAAAAATTGCCGGAGGCATTATGAATACCCATTCTCACGAGGCCGATGCCAGAGTGGAAATTCTAGCAGGCTGTGCTCTTAGAGCAGGCATTGATGGTGATTTGGCCAGAAGGATTTTAGATTGCCTCAACACAGAGGAGGCGCTACATCTATTGGATGATGCAGGATATCTGCAAAAAACCATGGATATAGTTTTGGAAAGGATTTTATTCTATCTGGACTTTAGAGCCCAGGGAAGAATTTCCATAGATTGCATTTTATATTCAAATGAGTTCGGACTTTTAGCTCAGTCAAAAAATGCAAAGGAAAAATTGTTTAAATAAGGAGTAGCAATGGTTTATTTTGTAGGAGCAGGCTGCGGGGCAGCAGACTTAATTACAGTTAGAGGAATGAAGCTTTTAGAGCAGGCTGATGTAATCATCTATGCCGGCTCGCTTGTAAACCCACAGCTTTTGGATTACGCAAAAGAAGATTGCCAAATTTATAATAGCGCCACCATGACCTTAGAGGAGGTTATGGAGGTTATGTTAGCTGCTTCAAAGCAGGGCAAAAGCATTGTTAGACTTCACACAGGTGAGCCAAGCATTTACGGTGCCGTGCAGGAGCAGATGCACATTTTAGATGAAAACAATATAGAGTACGAAAGCTGTCCAGGTGTCAGTGCATGCTTTGGTGCAGCAGCAGCTCTCAATTTGGAATATACATTGCCTGAGGTGAGCCAGTCTCTTATTATCACCAGAATGGCAGGACGTACTACAGTTCCAGAAAAGGAATCCATCGAAAGCTTTGCAGCCCATGGTGCATCCATGGCTATTTATCTTAGCTCAGGTATGATGGCGGAGCTTTCTGAAAGATTGGTGGCAGGTGGCTACAAAGAGGATACCCCAGCAGCTATAGTATACAAGGCCAGCTGGCCAGAGGAAGAAAAATATATTTGCACTGTAGGTACCTTGGCTGAGACTGCAGACGCCCACGGCATCAAGAATCTTGCAGTGGTTTTGGTGGGAGACGTTATAGCAAAATCAGGCTATGCGCTTTCAAAGCTATATTCAGCTGATTTTGAAACAGGATTTAGGCCAGTAAAATAAAAGAGGAATATATGGTATCAAAAACAATTCTTAGAATTGCATATTTTAGTGATAATGGTAAAACTCTGACAGAAAAGCTAAAGGATCAGTGCCAGGATTATATTTTGGAAGTATGGCACAATAATCTATTTTCTTCTGCAGAGACATCAGAAGAAAAGCATACGTCCTTAACTGATTGGACCAGAGATTCCTTTGAGCATCATCTACCAATTTTGTTTATTGGCGCTGTTGGCATAGCTGTGCGCACCATAGCACCCTTTGTAGACAACAAGCTTTCAGATAGTCCTGTTGTGGTAATGGATGAGTTGGGGCAGAATGTCATCTCACTCTTGTCTGGACATTTTGGCGGAGCCAATGATCTAGCTAGAAGGCTTGCAAAAATAACAGGGGCCAATGCCGTTATTACCACAGCTACAGATGTGAATAACGCATTTGCCATAGATGTTTTCGCAAAAAACAATGGCTTTAGAATACTTGATAAATCACGAATAAAGGCTGTTTCCTCAAAGGTTTTAAAAGGAATACAGGTAAAGTATTCAATTAGTCTAGATAATTACGAGGAGATAGGATCTTCACCAGCAAATTTTATACAATCAGATGATAATCCAGATATCATTATTACAGATGATTATGAAAATATAGCTAGTGAGGGCTGCCCATTAGTTCTTATACCAAAGAGAATGGTATTTGGTATGGGCTGCAAAAAGGGAAAAAACTTTGATGAATTATTGGAATTCGTAAATACGTATTATGAAAATGCCCAAATTATGGGAAATTTACATAGTATATGTTCCATTGATGTAAAGGCTAATGAGATAGGCTTAATAAAATTAGCCCAGTATTTTGGGGTGCCCTTTGAAACCTTCTCAGCCCAACAATTACAAGGGATTCCATATGATTTTGATGAGTCAGAATTCGTAAAGACGAAGGTAGGTGTCGGCAATGTTTGCGAAAGAGCAGCCGTCATGATGGCTACAAAATCAGACCAAAATCGGATAACAGAATTTGATAATGAAAATATTAAATTGTCAGTTTTAAAGAGACAGAAGACGGCATTTAACGGAATAACACTAGCAGAATCTCGAATAGATAAAATCTTTATAAACTGGTAATTACAACGAGGATTAATATGGCAAATAAGATATATATTGTGGGCATGGGCCCAGGATTTAAGAATATGATGACAGCAGAGGCCTATGAGGCAATGTCTAAGGCTGATGTAATAGTTGGCTACACAGTGTACGTGGATTTGGTAAAGGAACATTTTCCTGAAAAGGAATTTTTCACCACACCAATGAGACAGGAAATCGAGCGCTGTAGAGCCTGCTACGATTTTGCAATAGATGGAAAAACAGTAGCCTTCATCTGCAGTGGAGACGCTGGAGTATACGGTATGGCGGCTCCTATGTTTGAGCTCTTGCCAGAGTATCAGGATAGATTCCTAGCAGAGGATATTGTGGTGGTGCCTGGTGTTACTGCAGCTATTTCTGGGGCAGCAGTACTTGGCGCACCTATCAACCATGATTTTTGCGTCATTTCTCTCAGTGATTTACTTACCCCATGGGAGGTTATTGAGGGTAGATTAAAGGCTGCAATCATGGGCGATTTTTCCATTGCCTTATACAATCCATCCAGCAAAAAACGACATGACTATTTGCAAAAGGCCTGCGACATTATGATGGAAGCCGGAGCAGCAAAGGACAGAGCCTGCGGCTATGTGGAAAACATTGGTAGAGAGGGCACAGCTTCAAACACCTGCACTCTAGAGGAGCTTAGAGATACTCAGGTAAACATGTTTACCACTGTTTTCATCGGCAGCTCAAAATCAAAAATCATTGACGGAAAACTGGTAACTCCTAGAGGATACAGTATCAACTAACAATAAAATGGTGAAGCGTATGAAAAAAATTATTATTTTTGGTGGAACCACCGAGGCTAGAAAGCTAGCTACAGCTCTTAGCAAAAATGGTATTTACTCCGTTTATTGTGTTGCAACTGAATATGGAAAGCAGCCTGTAGAGGCATCCAAATTTATTTCCATTCACGATGGTAGAATGGATGCAGGAGCCATGCTTGATTTCTTTAATCAGCAAAATCCTGATGCCATTGTGGATGCCACACATCCCTTTGCTGAAATCGTGAAAAAGGAGATTCTCTCTGCAGTGGATCAGTATGGTCATGTACCATTTTTTAGACTGGCTAGAGAGACAGAGCAGGTGGATTATAGTGACAGTGTGTTCTTTGACACGGCCTTAGATTGTGCCAGAGCACTGAAAAATATTCCGGGTAAAATTTTTCTTACCACAGGCAGCAAGGAGCTTCCTGTATTTTGTGAGGATGAGGATCTAAAGGAACGCATAGTGGCCCGCATTATACCAAACGAGGAAAGCCTAAAAATCTGCTCTGACTGCGGATTAAAGGGCAGTCAGATTATTGCCATGCAGGGCCCATTTTCAATGGAAATGAATCTAGCCTTTATCAAGGAAACAGAGGCTAGCACCATAGTCCTAAAGGAAAGTGGCAAATCCAGCGGCGAGGCCTCACGTGTGGAGGCTGCAAAGACTGCAGGAATCAAATGCTTTATTATAAAGCGTCCTGCAGAGGAAAAAAATGCTCTTAGCTTTACAGAGGTTCTTAGAGAAATTTATCGTATATGCGATATCAATGAGGACCCGTTGGAATACAAATCAGCAAACCCTGTTATAGATTTAAACAAGGACGAATCCTTAGAAAAGAAAAAGGTAATTGATTTGGAAAAGGATAGTAGTCTGGAAAAAACCAGAGTAATAGATTTAGAACAGGACAAAACCTTAGAAAAAACTAAGATAATAGATTTAGATATAGAAGATGAATTGGTTCATTACGACATAAACGTTACCTTGGCAGGCTACGGTATGGGCTTTGGAACCATTACAGAGGAGGTTCAAACTGCCGTAGAAAATGCAGATTATATTTTCGGCGCCCCTCGTATGCTTTATGGCGTGGATTCCACTGCCAAAAAGGAGCCATACTATTTGGCAAAGGATATTCTTCCAAGACTCAGTGCCATAGCTCATGTTAGAAAAGCTATGGGCAAATGGAATGTGGTGGTTTTATTTTCTGGAGACACAGGCTTTTTCAGCGGAGCTGCCAAGCTTAGCAATGCCCTAAAAACTCTCGATTATTGCCATGTAACCATTCTTCCTGGCATTTCATCCATCAGTGCATTTGCAGCTAGATTGGGCGTCAATTGGCAGACAGCTGTTCTCATGAGCTCCCATGGAGTAAAGGAGGACATTTGGCTTCCTAGATTGATTGAAAATGCAAAGCATGAATCAGAAATTTTCATGCTGACCACCAGCTCAAAGGATGTGAGAATCGTAGGTGAGACTCTGGTAGATTTAGAGGTAAAGGGATATGGTAAATACGATATCGCAGCAGGCTTCAATCTCTATTCAGACGAAAATATAATAAAGGGTGGAGCAAATAAATGTGCACGCATAAATGAGGATGGACTCTGCACACTTTATATTAAAAATACCATGCCAGTAGAAAAAAGATTGGCGCCAGGCCTTAGAGATGACCAATTCTTACGTGACAAGATTCCTATGTCAAAGGAGGAGATTAGATCCCTTTCTATTTGCAAGCTAGGCGTCACTAAGGATAGTGTAGTCTACGACATTGGCAGTGGCAGCGGTTCTGTGGCAGTAGAAATCGGCCTTTTAGATCCATCAATTTTTGTATATGCCATCGAGCTAAACGAAAATGCCTGTGCACTTATTGAAAAAAATATTCAGTACAAGACTCTGAAAAATATAAAGCTTATTCCAGGAATTGCACCAGATGCCATGGAAGGCTTGCCAGCACCTGAGTTTGTTTTTATAGGTGGCAGTGCAGGTAGATTAGCAGAGATTTTACAAAAGCTAAAGGCCTTTGAAACACCTATAAAGGTGGTGATAAATGCAGTCACCATCGAAACCATTGCAGAGATAAATAATGTATTGAAATCATTTAATATCACAGATTTTGACCTGGTTCAAATCAGTGTCAGCAAGGCAAAAAAGGCTGGAGACTATAGCGTTATGCAGGGGCAGAACCCTGTATACATCGCTACCTTCAGCATCAATTAAGGAGATTTTATGTCATACCCTAGAATTCTTATAGCGGCACCAAACAGCGGCAGCGGTAAGACAACAGTTACCATAGGATTATTATCAGCCCTCAAACAAAAGGGCTTAAAGCCATGCAGCTTTAAGTGCGGCCCGGATTACATCGATCCTATGTTCCATAGAAACGTAGTGGAAATCCCATCGGGAAATCTGGATACCTTTTTCACAGAGGACCAGGTGACCTTGGATATTTTTAAAAGAGAATTCTCAGGGGATATTGCAGTAATCGAAGGAGTTATGGGCCTATATGATGGCGTAGGAGGTGTGCAGGAAACAGGTTCCACCTATGATCTGGCTAGAGTATTGCAGGCTCCCATAGTTTTAGTAGTGGATGCCAGAGGCGCCGGCAGATCTGTTCTGGCTCAGCTAAAGGGCTTTCTGGACTATGACAAATACGGTCTTATTAAAGGTGTTATCCTAAATAAAACCTCCAAAAGCTTTGCAAAGATTTTGGCACCACTGATAGAGTCAGAGCTGGGAATCAAGTTTATAGGATCCGTGGCAAACAATCCTGACATGGAGATCTCCAGCAGACATCTAGGCCTCACCCTTCCAGAGGAGATATCAGACCTTAGAGAAAAGATAAAGGAAAGTGCCGCCCTTGTTACAGAGGGAATAGATATGGATGCCTTCATAGATTTGGCATATTCTAGTGCTAATATAAAGGATAATATTTCAATGGCAAATGAAGGTGCCAATATCCAAACGGATATAGATAATTATATAAATAAAAATAAAGGTACTTCGAAAATACGAATTGCTATAGCAAGAGATTTGGCATTTTGCTTTTATTATAGGGAAAACCTGGAGCTGCTAGAGGCACTTGGGGCCAAGCTTATTCCATTTTCACCTATAAATGACAGCAGTCTGCCAGAAAATATAAATGGATTAATCCTTGGTGGAGGTTATCCAGAAAATTATTTAAAGGAGCTTTCAAATAATAAAGCAATGCTTTCTGCTATCAAAAATGCTTATGATTCAGGTATTCCTACCATGGCAGAATGCGGAGGCTTTATGTATTTGCTAGACTCCATCACAGACGAAGCTGGACAAAGCTTTTCCATGGTGGGGGCCATAAAGGGCACCAGCAGCTGGCAGGGCAAATTAGTGAGATTTGGCTATGTCACAGTGGATGACGAAAAGCTTTTTGTAAAGGGACATGAGTTCCATTATTACGACACCACAAACAACGGAGAGGACATGACAGCCAAAAAGCCTAGCGGCACTCGCAGCTGGAAATGCATTCATAAAAATGGAGCCTCCATAGTGGGCTACCCTCATCTTTATTACATGTCCTGTCCACAGATTGCCATAAACTTCGTAGAGGCAGCTAGAAAGGAGAATGGTCTATGAAATACTTATTTGAAGACATACTAGAAAACAAAATTAAAATAGATCCTGTTTCAGAGGAGCTTTTTAATAAAATAAAAGAAAACTGGGACCATGTTTCAAAGCCTATTAATGGCTTTGGCACCTTTGAATCAATCTATGCAAAAATAGGTGCAATACAGGGACAAAAAACACCTAGCCTGGAAAAAATTAGATTGATAGAGTGCTGCGGAGACCACGGTATCGTAGAGGAGGGGGTCAGCCAAGCGGACCAGAGCGTCACCAGAATTTGTGCCGAGACCATAGGCAAGGGCCTTACCACCTCAGGAGTTATGGCAAAGGCCCAAAATATTGACGTGGTAGCAGTGGATGTTGGAATAAATTACGATGGTCAGATTCCAGGCACAGTTTATAAAAGAGTAAAAAATGGCACCAACAATTTCCTAAAAGAAAGTGCCATGACAGTTATGGAATTCACCCAGGCTGTGCAGGTGGGCATGGACCTGATAAAGGAATCAAAGGATATGGGCTATGATCTTATCCTCATGGGCGAGATGGGTATTGGAAACACTACTTCAGCCTCAGTCATGGCAGGATATCTTTTGGAATTAAATGCCGAGACTGTCACAGGTCGAGGCGCAGGCCTTACAGACGAGGGTCTCAGCAAAAAGCGTGCGGTGGTTTCCATGGCACTTTCCATGTACAGAGACTTGTCTCCACTGGAGGTGTGCGTACATTTTGGAGGACTGGAGCTGGCAGCCATGACAGGCCTTGTACTTGGCGGAGCTCTTTATCATATTCCAGTTGTTTTAGATGGCATGCTCAGCATGATTTCAGCCCTTGTGGCAGACAGACTTTTAGAGGGGGCAGCAGATTATCTCATTCCTTCTCACAAAAGCAAGGAGATAGTCACAGAAAAGCTGGCTAAAAAGCTTAGAGTATCTCCAGTTCTAGATGCAGAAATGGCCCTTGGTGAGGGCACAGGAGCTGTCATGATGGTTTCCCTTCTTCGAGCCATTGAGGTGGCCTATACAAAGGCTTTAAAATTCGGAGACTCTGGGGTAGAGCAATACGAAAATTACGGTAATAACCAATGATTACATTGATATATGGTGGCAGCAGTAGTGGTAAATCCGCATTTGCGGAGCAATACACCTATGACCTGCCAGAAAAAAATAAATATTATCTTGCCACAATGGCGTCATTAGACCAGGAAAGTCGTGAGAGAATTTCTAGACACAGAGCCCAGCGATGCGATAGAAATTTCATCACCTTAGAATATGCTACGGGAGTTGATAGAGCACTTCCTAAGGTGGAGGAGGATTCTTGTATTTTGCTGGAATGCATGTCTAATCTTGTGGCCAATGAAATGTTTTCAGAGGGCGAGATAAAGCCAGCTGACACCTGTGTCCATGAAATAATAAAGCAGGTGCAAAACCTGAGTAATGGGGTTGCTCACCTTATCATAGTTAGCAATAATATATTTGAGGATGGTGCTATCTATGATGAGGCCACAAAGGAATATATGCGAGCCCTAGGAGAGATAAACGAAAAGGTAGCTGCTATTTCTGATGCAGTTTACGAGGTGGTTGTGGGGATTCCAATCAAAGTAAAGGAAACAGAACATGAAAATTCTTAAATCAATAGCAGTGGCATTTTCAATGTACTCTAGAATTCCAATGCCTAGATTTATCTGGGCCAGTGATGATATGAAATATCATCTTATTTTCTTCCCATTTGTGGGAGCAGTAATTGGAGTAGTGGAGTATTTGTGGTTCATGCTTCATCAGGCACTTGGCTTAGATAAATTAATTTTTGTATTTATCGCCATGGCCATTCCGCTTTTAATTACGGGAGGCTTTCATCTGGATGGATTTATGGACACCAGCGACGCCCTTTCATCCTTTCAGACAAAGGAAAGACGCCTTGAAATCCTAAAGGATCCACATATCGGTGCCTTCTCAGTAATTCGGGTGATTATCTATGGCCTAATCATGGCCTCTTCACTTTTATTATTTGATAAAATGGGACTTATTACATGGTCTATTATGTTTTTTGAGTCAAGAGCCGTCAGCGGCATCTGCGTCATTAAATATAAAAAGGCAAAGGATGATGGTCTTTTAAGCACAGAGGCCCGCACTGCAGATGATAAAAAGGTGTTGATAGCTTTAATTATAGAATTTATAGCTGTTGCATTAATCGCAGGATTATTCCTGCAGTATTATTTTACAGTTGCATTAATAGCACTGGTTTTATCCCTTGTATATTACATCTATATTGCTTATGCCAGATTTGGAGGAGTCACAGGGGATTTGGCAGGCTGGTTTGTGTGCAACACTGAGCTAATGGTGGCTATTGCCATCGCTATTTTTACAGTTTTAAAATAGGTGAATTATGATTTTAGTAGTAGGCGGAAGCTATCAGGGAAAAACAGAATTTGCTAGAAGCAACTTCGTAAATGCGAAGTTCTTCAATCAGACCCATCTCTTTATTAGAAAAAGACTAGAGGAAGGTAGATCACAGTCAGAGATTCTAGAGGAATTGCTAGAGGCTACAAAGGATGGCAATTGGGTTTTAATAGCAGATGAAATAGGAAATGGAGTAGTACCTATAGATTCCTTTGAAAGAAAATATCGTGATATTGCTGGACGCATTCTTATTGAGATAGCATCCAGATCAACTGAGGTTTATCGAGTTGTACTAGGCATAGGACAGAGGATAAAATAATGGAAAAAACAATTCATTTGATTAGACATGGAAAAACTCAGGGAAACATCGAGAAAAGATATATTGGAGTTACAGACGAGGGTCTCTGCCAGGAGGGCATTGATGCGCTTAAAAACAAAAAATATCCTGAGGTGGATATTGTTTTTTGTAGTCCAATGTCTAGATGTGTGGAGACAGCGCGTTTAATTTATCCAAACATTCATCCTATAGTTGTGGCTGGATTAAAGGAGACCAATTTCGGTGAGTTTGAGGGCAAAAATTACGAGGATCTTGAGAACAATCCCAAATACGAGGAATGGCTGGAGTCTGGTGGTATGGCTCCATTTCCTGGAGGAGAATCTTCCATAGAGGTCAAATTGCGCACAATGGCTGCCTTCAACAAGCTTATGTACGCATCAAAGGATGTGGAATATATAGCCATGGTTGTTCACGGTGGCACTATTATGACCATCCTTTCAGAATTATTCGGGGGCGAATATTACAATTATCATGTAGAAAATGGAAAGGGGTATACCTTTGAGTTATCACATAACGGCGTTTGTACTGGGCTTCGTCCTAGATCTTTTGATAGGTGATCCAATGAACTGGCCACATCCAGTTAGATGGATTGGTTCACTTATATCGGCATTTACGAATTTCTTTTTAAATAAAGCAGATAAATCCCTCGATACAGAGGCGATTCCTAAAATGAAACAAAGATATGGTATTTATCTCGTTTTAATTATAATTTTTATTCCATCCGTAATTACGATACTAATTCTACGCACTTTTTACACAATTAATCCATTTTTGGGTTGTATACTAGAGGCTGTGATAACCTACCAGTGTATTGCGGCAAAGAGCCTTTGTACAGAAAGCATGAAGGTTTACCATGCTCTAAAAAATGGTACCCTGGAAGATGGTAGAAAAGCAGTATCTATGATAGTGGGACGAGACACAGCTCAATTAGATGAGACGGGAGTAGTAAAGGCTGCAGTTGAGACAGTGGCAGAAAACACCTCTGACGGAGTCATTGCACCACTTATATATCTTGCCATCGGAGGCCCTGTTCTTGGCATTATTTACAAATCTATTAATACCATGGATTCTATGGTAGGTTATAAAAATGATAAATATATGGACTTTGGTAAAGCGGCAGCAAAGCTGGATGACGTGGTAAATTTCATTCCAGCTAGAGTCAGCGCCTGGCTTATGATTATTTCCTGTGCATTCCTAGGGAAAAATTATAACGGTACCAGAGCTCGCAAAATTTATCTCAGGGATAGGTTTAATCATGCCAGCCCTAATTCAGCCCAGACAGAAAGCGCCTGCGCAGGAGCACTTGGGGTTCGTTTGGCAGGACCTGCCAGCTATTTTGGAAAAAGGGTAGAAAAGCCCTATATTGGCGATGACATTCGACCAATATCTTTGGAGGATATAAAAAGGGCAAATGTCCTTATGTATGCCACCACAATTATTTGTATGGTTATACTTATTGTTATGTTATTGGTTTTATAAAGGAGTTATTTGACATGCATGGCGGAGACATTTATAGAAATAGCGTAAAATTTGATTTTTCAGTCAACATCAATCCACTGGGAATTCCATCAGAAGTCCAGTGGGTCTTAACAGAAGCGGCTCTTCACGCCGATAAATACCCTGATTTGATTCATGAACAGTTAAAAAATGACACAGCCAGTCATTTTGAAGTGCCTTCCGATCAGATAGTATATGGCAATGGCGCCTCAGAAATCATTATGGCAGCCTGCCATGCCTTTGCACCTAAAAAGGCATTGCTTGTGGCACCGGGTTTTTCTGGCTATAGTACCTGTTTGAAGGGTGCAGTGCCTCAGTGTAAAATTGCGTATCATTATTTAAAAGAAGAAAATGATTTTGACTATGATGAAACCTTGATTGCAGCCATTACAAACGAGGAGCCTGACATTGTTTTTATCACTAGTCCAAACAATCCAAATGGAAAAATTATTCCAAAGGATCTATTAAATGCAGCTATTATTCAGTGTGAAAACATTGGAGCGATTATTGTGGTAGACGAGTGCTTCCTTGCACTCACAGGATATGATAGAACAGATTCATTATGCTATAGCATTAGAAATTCCAGGTCTCTAATTGTACTTAGAGCCATGACCAAAACCTACGCTATCCCAGGCGTTAGAGTAGGCTATGCAGTATGTGGAAAGCCTAGCCTTGCCGCTGCACTAGAGGCTCATTTGCCAGAATGGAATCTATCTATCTTTGGACAAATGGCAGCAGTAGAGTGTCTAAAGCATACAGATTATGTTTTAGATTCTATAGAGCTCATAGATAAAGAAAGAGATTTCTTATCAGATGGCCTAAAGAAGCTGGGATTAAAATGCTATACCACAAATGCAAACTTTATTTTGTTCAAATATGATGGTGATGATTTAATTCAACCACTTTTAGAATACGGCATCCTAATCCGAGACTGTTCTGATTATGTAGGCCTTGATAAGGGCTTTTATCGATTAGCCATCAAACAAAGAAATGAAAACGAAGGCCTGCTTAGCGCCTTAGAGGACATTTTATAATTCACTAATATATTTTCTCATAGTGTTCATAACAAGCTTCTTGTTGCCACTCCAGGTAGGGGCAATGAGAAGCTTTTTTGGTCCATCACCTGTAATGCGATGGATTACCATATCATTAGGCAATAGCTTTAGACATTTGCCTACCACCTCACAATATTCCTCCAAAGTAAATACATGAAATGGCTCCTTTTCGTACATGGCAGCCAGCTTTGTCCCTCTTAAAATGTGCAGTAGCTGCAGCTTTATTCCAAAAAGCTCAGGGGATAGCTTGGCCAGATAATCTACAGTAGAAAGCATGTCCTCTACAGTTTCACCAGGAAGCCCTAATATCACATGGACCACCACCTTGATGCCTGCAGCCGACAGTCTTTGATAGCTGTCCTCAAATACAGGCAGCGTATAGCCTCGATTAATGAGCACAGCAGTATCTTCATGGATAGTCTGTAGTCCCAGCTCAACCCATACCTCCAGCTTTTTATTCAATTCACCTAAAAAGGAAATCATATCGTTTGATAGGCAATCCGGTCTTGTCCCAATGGAAATACCCACAATCTCAGGAAACTCTGATACCTGTTCAAACAGCTTTTTAAGATATTCTTCATCACCATAGGTGTTTGTGTATGACTGAAAATATGCAATATATTTTCTCTCATTAAGAGGAATTTTGCTGGGTATCTTTGCATCCACCTTAGCTCTTGCAGATTTGATTTGTTCGGTCAAATCCTTTTCTGTGGCAGCAAAATCTCCAGAGCCTCCCTCAGAGCAGAAAATACATCCACCATAGCTGATGGTACCGTCTCTATTAGGACAGGTACAGCCTGTGGTTAGGGATAGCTTGTACACCTTTGTATGATATTTATTTTTTAGATAATCCGATAAACTAATGTAATTCATGACAAAATAATAAAATAGGATTTCATATAATTCAACCTGAAAAATGAAAACATATGTTTGCTTTATATGTGTTTTGCTGTATTATATATAGAAGAGGTTAAGATTATGCATGAGAGATTGATTTTTCACATTGATGTAAATAGCGCTTTTGTATCATGGTCGGCAGTGGAGCACTTAAATCAGGGCGGCCCAGATATCAGGACCATCCCATCGGTAGTAGGTGGCGACCCATCCTCACGCCGAAGCATAGTAGCTGCCAAGTCCATCCCTGCCAAAAAATACGGAATAGTCACAGGTGAGCCTGTGAGCCTTGCCATGCGCAAATGCCCAGATCTAGTTGTAGTCAGGTCCAATTTTGACTGGTATGTAAAATGCTCTAGAGCCTTCAAGGCCATTTGTCAGGAGTACACTCCATGCATGCAGTCCTTTTCTATAGATGAGGTTTTCTTAGATATGTCAGGAATGCATCTGATTTATCCCGACCCTATAGCCACAGCTCATGAGATAAAGGACAGGATATATAATGAGCTGGGATTTACAGTAAATGTGGGCATTGGCGAAAACAAGCTCTGTGCCAAAATGGCCAGCGATTTTGAAAAGCCTAATAAGGTCCACACACTTTTCCCAGACGAGATAAAAGAAAAAATGTGGCCTCTTCCAGTTGGCGAGCTATTTTCCTGCGGAAAGTCATCCACAAAGAGACTCAACATGATTCATATAAAAACCATAGGAGACTTAGCTCAAGCGCCTATAGCAGATCTTGCCATGGTGGTGGGAGAGCGTGCGGCACATCATTTCCATAATTATGCCAATGGCCTCGACAATTCTCCCGTAGTGGATGAGCCAGAGGATGCAAAGGGCTACTCAGCCGAAACCACTGTGGAGGATGATTTAGAGGATATCGAAAGCATCGAGAGAATTCTTCTAGCCCAGGCTGATGTGGTTAGCGCCAGAATGCGTCGGGACGAGGGCAAATGTAGATGCGTCGGTATTACCTACAGAAATCTCGATTTTGTAAATAAGAGCCATCAGCGAAAGCTAGATGAGACCACTGACGTTACTGATGTGATTTATCAGGTGGCAAAGGAGCTTATGGAGGAAAGCTGGAAGGGAGAGCCCCTTAGATTGGTGGGACTTTCTGTTTCAGATATAGATAGGGATGGCTTTGAGCAGATATCCCTTTTTGTAGATGAGAAAAAGGAAAAACGAAAGCTTTTAGACGGAGCTCTAGACTCCATTAGAGGAAAGTACGGCAACAGTTCGATTCAAAGAGCCAGTACAATTGACTCTAATTTACACATAAATCGACGTTTTCAGGCTGAACAAAGCAATGATTCAATGGATAAATCTTAAGTTTTGTACTATAAAATAGGGCTATGAGTCGAGTTTGCTGAATTGTTTATATTTTAACGAAAATTTATCATAGAAATATGATAAATCTCGTTGACAGCTAGAACAAATTGTTATAAAATTGTGTCCGGTTTAAAAAGTACAGATTTTAGTAACGATTTGCACGGGTGAGGTTAGAATGATTACAGTTCGTACAAAAAGAAAGATTGGCATGCAGCAACAGCAGCTTGGTGGTCATAAAGAAGAGGCATTTGTTATTAGCCTAGGTCAGAATTTTTTAAATTTTATAGAAAAGTATTCAGAGGAAAAAAGCTACGAGGATACAGCCCTTTATAACAAGGTGGCAGACCTCGTTAAAGAAAAAGACTACAAGTCTATAGAAAAAGTATTTAAGGGTCTTCAGCTATTCGGCACATACGACGAGGTTACCAAGATGACCACTAAATACAAAAACATTAGCACAGCATGTGGTCTTACCTACAACGGCACAGTTTTAGAAGGTCACGCTGATCAAAAGGTAGAATTAGACAAGATTGTTGCTCATACATTTTCATTATTTTCTGAAGAGGACGAGGAAAAGCTAGCATAGTTTAACAATCGTGGCTTTAGCAGAACATAATAAAACTTTATATTTGATGAAGTACAAGGGATTATGCATTGGGCATAGTCCTTTTCTTATAAATATATTATTATAGAAAACATAGGAGGATAAAATCATGAAAGTATTAGTTTACAATCTTATGTTTAATAAAATTGCAGCCGTTACAAAGGCATGCGCAGCGGTAAATGCACAGATGATTACACTCAAAGGTGATGATATACATACATCTATAGAAAGTCTCTTGGCAGGTAGCAATCAAGGCTTCACTCCAAAGGACAGCCAGATAAATCCAAAGGAGCTTATGGTTTTTGAGGGCTTCAATGATGATGCCATGGAAACCTTTTTAAATACATACAACGCCACAGGCATTCCAAAGGTAGTTTATAAAGCCATGGTTACACCTATCAATCTAAAATGGACCCCAGCATATTTATATGAGCATCTTTTAGATGAAGTGAAAGATACGCAGAACATTTTATAGTAGCAACATACAGGATATCTTATAGAAATGAACAAAACGCAAGCATTCAAAATCCTAGGCTTAGATGGAACAGAAGATGCTAGAACCGTAAAACGTAAATATAGAAAATTGATGCATCAAATGCATCCTGATAGTAATGGAGATGACACAAATGGGCAGCAGGCCGCCCGAATCAACATAGCCTATGAGCTAGTCATGAAGGATTTCGATGGCCCTAGTCCAAAGGCTAAAAGGTCATCTTCATCTACTACCTATAAAAGAGCAGATAACTCAAGAAGGCGCTCTAGTGCCAGCGCCAATTGGAATGTAAAGCAAAATCCAAACGCGTACTGCAGTCGTCCGATTTTTCATCATGTGGAGGATTTCGACGGCAACAGCATTGGCACCATAGAGATAGCCAGAGGAAAATATGTCTGGTCAAAGGATGAGGACTTTTCATTATTTTTAAAAAGCCTATACGAAACCAGCAAGGAACTTTTGGCAGGGGCTAGACCTAGCCTCTTTTTTGAGCTGCCTGAGGTTATAAAACAAAAGTATTTGGCTAGGCTTACATATATATTGACAGGCCAGTTCATTGATAGTATGTTGTCATTGCCTAATTTGGCAAAAGCAGAGGGTGAGGCATACAAAATAGATGCCATGCTAGAGCTAGATGACAATGCCATATCACCACGTGCCGGCACAAAGCTATATCCAGCTGGCATTTCCAACCACAGATTATATGTAAGAAATAAATCAGGAGAGATAGTAGGTTATCTGAGCTTCAAGGATGACAGGATGTATTATGTAGTCATTCCGTTATTTGAGCAAAGAGTAGCACAGGTCAAAATGATTGTGGCGGACAAAAAGCTATCCACCAGAACCAAAAAGAGATATGTTGACCTGGACCTGTGGATCAAACCAAAGGAAAATGAAATCTATCATATCGAAAATACGAATATAGAGATAGAAGAATTATTAAAGCAATACGCAGCCGAAGGACTGTAAACTAGATGGGAGACACAAATGATAGCAGTAAAAAGAGTTTGTCCAAATTGTAAGAAGGAGTTTTATATATCTTCAAAGATGTTAAATGCAAAGTACAAAAATGGCTATGTTCCAGTATTTTGCAATATAAAATGCGAACTCAGATTTTCGGAAAGGATGTCATAATGACATCCTTTTTTGTCGGAATTTTAAAGTTGTGTAAATAATTAAAACAATTCACGCAAAAAGCCGATTTTCGGCAAATAGATTTACTTTAAAAAATGTGGCAAAAAGGGGTTTACAAGTACGAATTTGGATGATATTATAACTGAGCACTGAGGGGCACGGAGCTCCACAGAGCAGAAGAAAATTGATAACTGAACAGTGAAACAAACCTTGAATTAATACAGTTTATTTTAAACATGTATCCTTGAAATTCATTTAGTTTCTTAATGAAACGAAACCTTTATTAGTAAACAAGTCAGTTTTATACTGATTCGGAATTAAACTTTTTAACATGAGAGTTTGATCCTGGCTCAGGATGAACGCTGGCGGC
>JAILKL010000066.1 GCA_024693775.1 Pseudobutyrivibrio sp. | reverse complement strand
TTTTCCTGCTATCTGTGACTCCCAGCCAAGGGTTAAAGCTAAATCAATCACAGTTTTGATGATTCTTTCTTGAATAATTACTTTGTTGTACATCCATTCATGTATTGGACCTAGTACTGCGCTCATATCTACCTCTCTTTTTAGGCAGGCTGTAGGGGAGGATACCTGCCTTATCTATATAAAACAAATTAATTGGGAATAAGTTAATTAATTAAAAAATAACTTCATATCGTCTTCTACATTTGTGATTCCAGCAATGCCAAAGTTTTCAACAAGTACATTTACCACATTTGGTGAAAGGAATGCTGGAAGTGTTGGTCCAAGGTGAATATTCTTTACACCAAGGTATAGTAATGCAAGGAGAACGATAACAGCCTTCTGCTCATACCAAGCGATGTTATAAACGATTGGAAGCTCGTTTACATCATCAAGACCAAAGATTTCCTTTAGCTTTAATGCAATAAGTGCAAGTGAATATGAATCATTACACTGACCTGCATCAAGTACTCTTGGGATACCACCGATATCACCTAAATCAAGCTTGTTATATTTGTATTTAGCACAGCCTGCTGTAAGGATAACTGCATCCTTTGGAAGTGCCTTTGCAAACTCTGTATAGTAGCTTCTAGATTTTGCTCTACCATCACAGCCTGCCATAACAACAAACTTCTTGATAGCGCCACTCTTTACAGCATCAACTACTGTATCTGCAAGTGCAAATACCTGCTCATGTGCGAAACCACCTGTGATTGTACCTGTTTCAATCTCTGTAGGAGCCTGGCACTTCTTTGCCATCTCGATAATCTCTGAGAAGTCCTTTGTCTGACCATATGGTGCATCAATGTGCTTGCAGCCTGGGTATCCTGCTGCACCTGTTGTAAACATTCTATCCTTGTACTCTGCTGAAGGTGGAACGATACAGTTTGTTGTCATAAGGATTGGTCCGTTAAAGCTTGCGAACTCCTCCTTCTGCTTCCACCATGCGTTACCATAGTTTCCTGCGAAGTTATCGTATTTCTTGAAGAATGGATAGTAATGTGCAGGAAGCATCTCTGAATGAGTATAAACATCTACGCCAGTACCCTTTGTCTGCTCTAAAAGCATCTCTAAATCCTTAAGGTCATGACCTGAAATAAGGATACCTGGATTATTTCTAACACCGATATTTACAGTTGTAATCTCTGGATTACCATATGCAGATGTGTTTGCCTCATCAAGAAGAGCCATGCCATCTACACCATACTTACCTGTCTCAAGTGTAAGTGCTACAAGATCATCAACTGAAAGACTATCATCTAATGTCTTGCTAAGTGCCTTCTGAATAAATGCATCTACTTCCTTATTATCCTTTAACAATGCATTTGCGTGCTTTGAATAAGCTGCAAGACCCTTAAGACCATAAGTGATAAGCTCACGAAGTGAACGAATATCCTCATTCTCAGTTGCAAGAACACCAACTGTCTTGGCCTTTGTCTCAAACTCTGCCTCAGATCCATTCCACTTTGCTGCCTCTGGAAGCTGCGCCTTTGAAGCTTCTGAAAGCTGAGCTAAAAGCTCTTCCTTTAAGCTTAATGTATCTGCGACCTTTGCTTTAATATCATCTAAATCGAAGTTTGCATTAGTAATTGTTGTAAAAAGGTTTACTGATACAAGATGGTTTACATTCTCTGAAACCTCCTTGCCCTCTGCTCTAAGTGCTGTAGCCACTGCACTGATTCCCTTTGTTACATAAATTAGGAGATCCTGCATATTTGCAACCTCAGGCTTCTTACCACATACACCGGAAATAGTACAACCGCTGCAGCCTGCTGTCTCCTGACACTGATAACAAAACATATTATTTTCCATAATTAAAAGCCTCCTTTTAAAGCTCTAATAATTTCTGCCCTCATGGGATGTTTGTACTATAAACCCGATTAAACGATTATAATGTTGCACAGGCAACACTTTTGAAGTATCATTTTCACAGAATCATTAACGATAAGAGGTGAATTTAATTATGTTAACTGAAGAAGAATACGCAAACGTAGCGCTATTCGAAGGAATATCTCCTGAGAATCTAAAGCAGCTTCTCTTTTGTATCAAATCCTTCAAAAAGCATTTTGAAAAGGATGAAAACATAATAATGGAAAAGGACAAGGTTCCATACATCGGCATTGTATTAAAGGGCGGCGTCCATCTAATCAAAAATGATATCTGGGGCAACGAAACTCTCCTATCCTTTATTCAGGAGGGCGAGCTTTTCGGAGAAAACTTCGCAGTTATGAAAATGCCAGAATCCTCAGTTACCTTTAAAGCATCAGCCGACACAGATGTGCTATTTTTGGCAGCCGCCAACATCATCCACACCTGTCCAAACTCCTGCAGCTTTCATGCAAAAATAGCTGAGAACATGTTTCATCTACTAGGCCAAAAGAGCCTTTCATTTATGAATAAAATAGAAATAATGTCCAAGGACTCCATGCGTGGCAAGCTTTTAGCATATATTTCCATGCTTTCCCAGCAGCAAAACTCTCGCTATGTCACCTCACCACTATCTCGTACACAGCTGGCAGACTACCTATCAGTAAACCGCAGCGCCATGACCAGAGAGCTAGGTAAAATGCGAGACGAAGGCATTATAGATTTCGATAAAAACACATTCATTATAAAGAAATAGCTTTTAACAAAGCGGAAGGAGAATATTTTTATGAAAGAGTTTTTAAAAAGAAAGAACATCGAAATTTCGGTGAAACGCTATCTTATTGATGCGTTAGGTGCCATGGCTCAGGGACTTTTCTGCTCCCTTCTTATTGGCACAATTATCAATACCATAGGTACACAATTTGGTATTGCTGCACTTACAACACCTGTAGCCACTGTAGCAGGGGTTGATTATACAGTAGGTGGGCTTGCCACAGCAATGAGTGGTCCTGCAATGGCTGTAGCCATCGGCTATGCTTTACAAGCACCTCCGCTTGTACTTTTCTCGCTCATATCTGTAGGCTTTGCTTCTAATGCCTTAGGTGGAGCCGGAGGTCCACTTGC
>JAILKL010000054.1 GCA_024693775.1 Pseudobutyrivibrio sp. | reverse complement strand
TTGACAGCAAACAAGATTGTTAAATAATAAACATTTGTGCACACTAAACGTAGACAAATAATTATAATTAATACATCATTGTGATTTAAATCACAAAATATAACATATTTCAATAATCACTTGGCAAACCCGTGGAAACTCGGAGACGCAAAACTATAGGGGCTTCACTGCTAGCCAGCTACACTTTTCTTTACTTTTATAGGATGACCTCATTTTATGAAAAGTTATCAAGTGAGATTAATGTAAGAAATGAAAGGTGCATATCATGGATAATGAGGGGATTATCAAAGGAACTGACTTGCCTGATATCAAAGTAGATCTTAATAATATCAAGTTTGCATTTCAGCCAATCTTTAGTGCCATATCCGGAGAAATATTTGGATACGAGGCGCTGATGCGTCCTGATGGATGTACTCCTATGGAGCTGATAAAATCCTACGAAAAAGTAAATATGCTTAGCAAAATCGAGGAAGTGACACTTTACTACGGGACAAAAGCCTTCAAGGAAGCAAAGCTTGATGGCTTTCTCTTTTTGAATAGCTTTCCTGGGACGTGTATGTCTATAGAGGTTGCTATGGCTACTGCCGAGATGGGTGGCCCTGAAATGGCCGACCGTTTTTACATCGAGGTGCTTGAATACACTAAATACAACGCTTTTGCGTGGGAATTAAAGAAAAGAGCGATGTTTATCACGGATGCTACACCTAGAATTGTCATCGATGATTATGGCACTGGCGAAAACATCGATAAAAAATGTATAGATATTTATAAGCCTGATATTGTAAAGGTCGATAGAAAATACGTTTCACATATAGAATCAAACAAAGAACATCAAGAAATCGTTGATACAATGATACGCATCCTGCACGGACGCGGCATCAAGGTTTTAGCCGAAGGCATCGAAACCGAGGAAGAATACAACTACTTCAAAAATACAGACATCGATTTTCTGCAAGGTTTTTATTTGGGCCGACCTAAAATATATGAATAAATATAAGCTGGATAGGAATATTTCCTTCCAGCTTTTTTATATTCCAATCCTACTACAGCAGCGAAAAATTATTTACTGCGCTGAGAGTGTTCCCTCTCCCCAATATACCTCATCTGCTACGCCGCCAACCACGTCGTACATGCCAGGTACGATTTCATTGACACCATCCCAGTCTCCGTTATCGGCCAGCTTTGCTGTTTCTGATACAAATGAAACTCCCGCAAGCACGGTATCATTTTCCTGCTTTATAAGTAAATTACGATTGTAGAATGCATCCTCAAAGGTATCCTTTGAAAAATCGCAGCCTGTCGCTAAGTTGAATCCCTCTCTAATAGTTTTTGTAATATCCTCATCACCTGAGCCTGCTAATCCATCATCGAAATACAAATCAAGGAATCCATCATCACACACCTCAATAAGGCGAATGTTATATTTCACACCATCAGCATATGTGTATGCCAAGCCATTTGACTCAATCATGATAGTCTCTTTATCGTTTGTAAAATATGTCTGTGTAATTGCGATATCAATTTTGTCGTTGAACTCGATGAAGTTATCGATATCCAACCTACTGATTTCCTCCACCTCTCCGTCATCATTTACGCCAAATGATGAAACTGTAAGGGTGTTGTTATCGCTGGTATAATCTATGGTTACAAGATTGTTATCATCATTTTCTAACATGTAGCAAAGGTTGCCTGACTGGCCCTGAATGGAACCCACAATACCGTCGGTTTCATCATATTTTCCGCTGAGCTTAAAGCTAGTGCCTGCCACTGATGTAAGGCCTTTAGCATATTCCTCTAAAACTGCTGAAGTGTCAGCTTCTTCTTTGGCTGGCTCCTCTGCCACATCCTCAGCTGGCGCCTCCTCTACTTGAGTTTCCGCCTCTGGCGCTTCTGGTTCTGTTGCTCCGCCACATGCCACAAGGCAAAATGCTGCTGCACTGGCTACAAATGTTGCTAATACTTTCTTCTTCATACCTTCCTCCTAATCATCCAAATCCTTCTTAAACTGCTCCCATGCATCCTCATGCTCCACAAAGTATTTTGGGCATATTTTTCCCGTGACATCGTAATGACGAATCACATGATCTGAATCCAAGTCAAATTCCTTCATCAGCCACTGCACCAATTTTACCAATGAATCGTACGACTCCTCTGTAAATTTGCCATCCTCACCTGGGTGACACACCTCTATAGATATGGTGTCGTGATTTCTGTCGTTGCTGGCTTCGGATTTTTCATAAAGAGGTAGGCACTGAATGATGTCTCCATCTAGCCCTACGATAAAATGCGAGCACACCACAGAATCACTCGAATTGTAATAATTCCAATTCTGCCATGCTGTGGTCCCTGGATTTCCCACGTAGTGCACCACAATATCGTTTATGCCATCTAGCCTTTCCCCTGTTCTGGATGGATTGTCCACACTGAGATATTCCTCATCAATCCAATCCGGGTACTCATCCTTTTCCTCAATTTCTTCAGCCACTTCTATAGGGTCCTTTTTGATCAATACTGATTTGGCCACGTAAACTACCACGACTAAAATCAGGATTTCAACGGTGAGAAATAAAAGCTTTTCCAATCTGGCTTTTCTGCGTCTTCTCCTACCGTTACGTCTTCTCTGAGAATACATTTCATTCTCCCTTTTACACATTTTTCACGTCCCATTATATCACTTTGACTCTTTTTATGCTTAATTGAGGCAAATTTTAGCAACAATTGTACATACCTGTCAGCACAATTCAATGATATAATAGTCTTCAAATATAGCTATAACAAAGGAGAACATTATGAAAAATTTCAAAAAACTAATGTCAATTATGGCCATGGCTGCACTTAGCATGGCGTTAATCGCAGGCTGCGGCGCTACTGATTCTGCCGAAGATACTGCTGCAAACACTGTAGAAACAAACGATTCCGGAAATACGGATTCTAGCCTAAAGCCAGATTCAAATACTAGTGCAAATACAGACGTGGATGATGATATTGAAGATGTGGATGACGATGTAGACAATGATGTGGATGATGATGCAGATGACGCAGACGACCTCAACCTCACAGACGACCAGGCCCTCGCCGGCATCAAGAACTACTGCCTACAGCAGGACCCAAGCCTTGCAGATATGGTAGACAGCGACGACTACACTATCGAATGGTCAGTGGAATCCAGCGATGATGACGAGATCGTAGTCCTCTACAGATCTTACACTGCCGCAGAAATCCGCTACTACGTAGACCGCGAGGACGGCGATGTAGATATCACCGAGTACGTACCCGCTGTCATGAGCGAGCCAGAGGAATCTGCTGAAGAATTCAATATTAAAGAATATTTACAGTAAAAATATAAAAAAGAAAAGATTCAAGTTTCGTAGAAACTTGAATCTTTTCTTTTTATTCCTCGCCCGTATATGTTCTAGTATAGTGTACCATGCTTACTTTCTTGGCAATCCCCAGTATAAACAATGCTGCCATAATAGCAATTGCTGCTTCAAAACTGAAAAAGCTTACTACTATTGCAAATA
>JAILKL010000031.1 GCA_024693775.1 Pseudobutyrivibrio sp. | reverse complement strand
CGGAAAGCCAGTTATCACTCAGGATATGATTGATGAAATGAAAGCTCATATTGATGATATCAATTATGATGTTGCAAAGGCTAGAGAAGCAGAGGTAAGACATGATGTAATGAGCCACGTATATGCATACGGCAAGCAGTGCCCAAAGGCAGCTGGTATTATCCACCTTGGCGCAACTAGCTGCTATGTTGGCGATAATACAGACATTATCATTATGAGAGATGCACTTCTTTTAGTTAGAAAGAAGCTTGTAAACGTAATTGCAGAGCTTGCAAATTTCGCAGATAAATACAAGAATCAGCCAACACTTGCATTCACACATTTCCAGCCAGCACAGCCTACAACTGTTGGAAAGCGTGCTACACTTTGGCTCAATGAATTCGTAATGGACCTTGAGGATCTTGATTATGTGCTTTCTACATTAAAGCTTCTTGGTTCAAAGGGTACTACAGGTACACAAGCTAGCTTCCTAGAGCTTTTCAACGGCGACAACGAGACAATCGATAAGATTGATCCAATGATTGCAAAGAAGATGGGATTTGAGCAGTGCTATCCAGTATCTGGTCAGACATATTCACGTAAGGTAGATACAAGAGTTTGCAACATTTTAGCAGGCATTGCAGCCAGCGCACACAAGATGTCAAACGATATCAGACTTCTTCAGCACTTAAAGGAAGTAGAGGAGCCATTTGAAAAGAGCCAGATTGGTTCTTCAGCTATGGCATACAAGCGCAACCCAATGCGTTCAGAGCGTATCGCATCACTTTCACGCTACGTAATGATTGATGCACTTAATCCAGCTATCACTTCAGCTACACAGTGGTTTGAGCGTACACTTGATGACAGTGCCAACAAGCGTCTTTCAATTGCAGAGGGATTCCTTGCTACAGATGGTGTCCTAGATCTTTGCCTTAACGTAGTAGACGGCCTTGTAGTATATGACAAGGTAATCACAAAGCGTCTCATGTCTGAGCTTCCATTTATGGCTACAGAAAACATTATGATGGATGCTGTAAAGCTTGGCGGAAATCGTCAGGAGCTTCACGAAAAGATTCGTACACTCTCTATGGAGGCAGGCAAGAACGTAAAGGTAGAGGGAAAGGAAAACAACCTACTCGAGCTTATTGCTGCTGATAACCAGTTCCCAATGGGACTTGAGGAGCTTGAGTCTACAATGGACCCAAGCCGCTATGTAGGTCGTAGCCCACGCCAGGTAGAGGTATACCTTCGTGACGTAATCAATCCTATTCTTGAGGCAAATAAAGCTGTCCTTGGTGTAAAGGCAGAAATTAACGTATAAACGAATTCAAATTAACTTAGCCAGTCCTTCGGGGCTGGCTTTTTTTGTAAAAATTAAATTTTCATATAACCGTCACATAGATAACAGCTAAAAAATAGATAAGGGGACTAGTGTTTAGTGGACTAAAAAAAAGGAGAACGAACCATGATTACAGTAGAACATTTATCAAAACGTTATGGTGATGTGCTTGCAGTAGATGATTTATCCTTTACCATTGAGGACGGACATGTATATGGATTCTTGGGACCAAATGGCGCAGGTAAGTCTACTACACTAAATATTATGACTGGATGTTTAGCAGCTACCAGTGGTGAAATAAAGATTGATGGTCATGATATATACGAGGAGGAAAGAGAGGCAAAGAAGCTTATTGGATACTTGCCAGAGATTCCTCCTCTTTATATTGACCAGACACCTAGAGAGTATCTGAGATTTGTTGCCGAGGCAAAGAAAATTGCAAAGGACGAAATTGAAGATGAGATTGAAAAGGTAATCGAAGAAACACATATTGAGGATGTTGCTGATAGATTGATCAAGCAGCTTTCAAAGGGCTATAGACAGCGTGTTGGTATTGCCCAGGCTCTGCTTGGAAACCCATCAGTAATTATTTTGGATGAGCCTACAGTAGGTCTTGACCCAATGCAGATTATCGAGATTAGAGAGCTTATTTCAGAGCTTGGTAGAAAGCATACAGTTATTTTGAGTTCTCATATTCTTTCAGAGATCCAGGCTATTTGCGAAAAGGTTCTTATTATTTATAAGGGCAAGCTTGTGGCCTTTGATGATATTGAAAATCTTGGAAAAACAATGGGGGCCAATAATGTCATTGAGATTATGGCAGAAACCAGTGCAGACAAGGCTACAGAGATTATCGATAAGGTAGCTAATATTACAGAGGTAAATGTGGAGGATGAAAATTCCAGATATACTTCTTTATCCGTAAATACGGATGCAGTTGATCCACTTGTAACCTGTAGAGGATTGTTTAGTGCCTTTGCGAGTGAAAATGTAGTATTGCTAAAGCTTAATTATGTACAGACTACACTTGAGGATATATTTATTGAACTTACAACTGCCGAGAGCGAAGCAGAGGCAGCCATGGCTGAAGCAGAGGAGCTTGATGAAGACTCAGATGATAAGGAGGAAGAATAATGCAGGCAGTATTAAAGCATGAATTGGCCCTTTTCTACCATAGCTTAACAGGCTATGTGTTTGGTGCCTTTTTATTGGTTTTCACAGGACTTGGTGCTTTGATTTACAACATCAATGCATCAGTTGCTAATTTTGAATATGTATTAGCATTTATTCAGATTGTATTTATTATTATAGTTCCAATTCTTACTATGAGAATTATTGCTGATGAAAAGAGACAGAGAACAGATCAGCTTCTGTATTCCCTTCCTATTAGCACAACAGATATTGTAATTGGAAAGTTTTTGGCATTAATGGTTGTATTCATTATCCCAATGGTTTTCATTTCATTGTACCCACTTATTTTTGCCATGTACGGCCAGGTTTATTTACCTACCAGCTACGGTTCAATCGTGGCATTTATTTTCCTAGGATTGGCTCTTATTAGTATTGGTATGTTTATTTCATCCCTTACAGAGTCACAGGGCATGGCAGCAGGTATCTGCGTTGTGGCAATGCTTTTCAATTATTATTGTGAAACACTTGCTGATTATGTTTCAGCCACAGCAATCAGCTCACTTATCAGCATTATCGTGCTCATGATAATCATTGGACTCATTATCCGTTTTATGACAAAGTCAGATATTCTAGGCTATGGCTTTATGGCCATTACAGCAATCATTGCCATTGTTGTATATATGGTAAAGAGCACAGCACTAGAGTCGTTGCTTCCAAATGTTATGAAGGAGCTTTCATTATTTTCTAGATTCACTCCATTTGTAAATGGAATTTTTGATTTGACTGCTATCGTTTATTACCTAAGTGTAATTGCATTTTTCCTATTCCTGACAGTGCAGTCACTAGAGAAGAGGAGGTATAACGGCTAATGAAACGACCAAATTTCAAGAAGTATCTTGTAAATAACAAAGAATCTCTTAACACAAAAACAGCAAAGATTGGTGGTTATAGCTTTATTGTGTCAGTTATCGTACTTGCGATAATTATTGCAATCAATATTTTTGTAAAGCATTTACCATCAACCTTCACACAGTTTGATATGTCAGCAGCTCAGTTATATTCACTTACATCTGATAGTAAGGCTGTAGTTCAAAACGTAGACCAGGATGTAACAATCTACTGGATTTGCCAGGCTGGACAGGAGGATACAGTAATTGAAAAATTATTGAATGTTTACAGCTCACTTTCTGACAAGGTAACTGTTGAGAAAAAGGATCCAGATACATATCCTACATTTGCTGAAAAATATACTTCTGATCAGGTTACAAACAACTCACTTGTTGTAGAGTCAGGAGATAAGAGCAGATACATCAGCTATGAGGAAATTTACCCAACAGATACCAGCGACTATTACACAACTGGTTCAGTATCCAAATCCTTTGATGGCGAGAGTCTTATTACATCAGCAGTAAGCTATGTTGTATCAGACGATTTACCACAGCTTTATATGCTTTCAGGTCACGGCGAAGCAGAGCTTTCTACAACATTTACAGCAGCACTTGAAAAGGCAAACTATGAGACAACAGAGTTTTCACTTTTAAATGAGGATGAGATTCCAGAGGATGCAGATTTAATCCTTATCAATTCACCATCTAGCGATTTATCAACAGAGGAAGTAGAAATCCTTGAAAAGTATATTGATGATGGTGGCCATGTAGTAGTTCTTTCGGGTCCACAGAAGGAAACAGCTCTTACAAACTTTGAGGGACTTTTAAATTACGTAGGTGTTTCTGTAACAAACGGTATCGTTGTTGATGAGAACAGAGATAATTACGCATTCAATTATCCATATGTACTTCTTCCAACAATTGGTTCTAGTGCTATTACAGACCCACTTATCGATGCCGATAGCAAGGTAATCATTCCAATCTCTCAGGGATTAACAGTAGGTGATTCTACAAGCTACACAGTTACATCCCTACTTGATACTTCAGAGGATGCTTATGCAAAGGTGGCAGGATATTCACTTGAGACCTATGACAAGGAGGATGGAGATATCGATGGACCATTCTCACTTGCAATTGCAGCAGACAATGGAGCAGATGGTTCATTAGTATGGATTTCATCTGATTACCTTATGGATGATACCTACAACTCATATTCATCAGGTGCAAACAGTGACTTTGTTATGAATGCAATTTCATGGAAGACAGCAGAGACAGAGTCTCTAAACATTCGTTCAAAATCACTTGATTACAACTATTTAACAATTTCTGCTTCTGCAGCTACAGTAATTAAGGTTGTGATGATTTTCTTACTTCCAGCAGGATACCTTCTCTATGGTATTGATGAGGTGGTTAGACGTCGCAAGCATAATTTAGCTAATTAATAGAGGAGAGAGAACATGAGAAGGAAAAAGACACTTATTATTCTCTGTATTATTTTAGCTGTAGCCATTGTTGCCATTGTAATTGAGCATGCAGTAAAGCAGCACGTTGATAAAATTAATACAGTAGATGAAGAAGTTTTTGCAATAACAAATGATGAGGTTACAAACCTTTCCGTTGAATACGGAAGTGATTCTGTAACATTGGAAAAAACAGATGATGTATGGCACTACACTGAGGATGCCGATTTCCCTGTTGATCAAGACAAGGTGGCAGATTTATTCTCAAACTTTGAGTCAGTACATGCCAGCTTCATTATTGATGATGTCACTGACTATGCACAGTACGGTCTGGGCGCACCACAGGCTACAGTAACATTTACTACAGCCGACGGTGATAGAGTAGTGACCTTTGGTGATTATTCAACCATCGATCAGAAGAGATATATTTGCGTAGATGGCGGCAGTGTATATTTGATTGATACAGATTTCCTTGAGGACCTTTCTGGTGCAGTTGGAGATTATCTAGACAGCGATGAGGTATATGATTATCAGCAGCTCACAAATCTTACAATGTCAGGTGATGCATCAGTAAATGTGGAATATGATCCTGATGGAGATTACACCTACACAGATGCATATGACTATTACAGCGTTGATGGAGATAGCCACAAGGCACTTTCTTCATCAAAGATAGATACTTTACTTACAACACTTCAGAGTATGGATTTGAGCAAATATGAGACCTATAAGGCTACAAGTGATGACGTGGCAAAATATGGCCTCGACAATCCTAATATCACTGTAAAAATTACTGGTGAGGTAGCAAAGGATTCTGACGAGGATAGCGACGATGAGGATGTAGAGACAGAGACAAAGAATCAGACCTTATATCTTACAAAGAAGGATGATGATCATGCCTATGCATACTTTGAGGGCTCTACAATCATCTATGATTTAAAGCCAGAGATGTATGACGAAATCGCAAAGGCTAGCTACGAATCACTTCGTCCAGACGAGATTGTAAACATTGACTGGACTGCAGTAGACAATATTGCAGTAAACATTGGAGAGGACAGCTATATCATCGATGTTGATACAGACAAGAAGGACGGAAATACATACACAATAGATGGTGAAAAGGTTGATCTTACAGCAGCTTCATCAGAAATCAACAACCTTTCTCTTACAGATGCAGGCAGTGATTATTCAAAGGGTGCTCAGGAAATGTCCTTTACTATCACATTAACAGATGATGACGCCACACAGGTAAAGGTAGTGCTTTCTCAGTATGATGGAAATAGCTGTGTTGCCACAGTTGATGGCGAGACAGTAGGTTTAGTTTCACGTACATCAATGTCTACTCTTAGAGAAGACATTACCAGCGCAATCCTAAACAAGGGTAAGGACACAGATAAGGATTCAGATGAAAATGCAACAAACTAGTGAATTCTTTATTGCATTAAAGTATTAAAAGTTGTAGAATCTTTTCTAGGTTCGCTATTAGAAAACTAATAGCTAAGTTATGTCGGGTGGCAAGAGTCGACATAAATTGAACTTTACAATCTGAAAGGAGAATTATTGTAATGAAATTTAAGAGCAATTATTTACAGCGTGTTTATGACGGATTAGAGTCAAGAAACGCTGAGCAGAAGGAGTTTTTACAGGCAGTCAGCGAGGTTTTAGAGTCATTAGAGCCAGTTGTTGCTGCAAATCCAAAGCTTGAGGAGCTTGGCGTTATCGAGCGTATCGTTGAGCCAGAGCGCATTATCCAGTTCAGAGTATCTTGGGTTGATGATCAGGGCAAGGTTCAGGTCAACCGCGGATACAGAGTTCAGTTTAACTCTGCCATTGGACCATACAAGGGAGGTCTTAGACTTCACCCTTCAGTAAACTTATCAGTAATCAAGTTCTTAGGATTCGAGCAGATCTTCAAGAACTCTCTTACAACACTTCCAATCGGTGGTGGTAAGGGTGGTTCTGACTTCGATCCAAAGGGCAAGTCAGACATGGAAATCATGAGATTCTGCCAGTCATTTATGACAGAGCTTTCAAAGCACATCGGCGCTGACACTGATGTACCAGCTGGTGATATCGGTGTAGGTGCTCGTGAAATCGGCTTCATGTACGGTCAGTACAAGAGACTTCGCAACGAGTTCACAGGTGTTCTTACAGGAAAGGGTCTTTCATACGGTGGATCACTTGCTCGTACACAGGCAACAGGCTACGGAGTTTGCTACTTTACACAGGAAATGCTTAAGACTACAAAGAACGATTCATTCGAAGGCAAGACAGTTGCAGTTTCTGGTGCAGGAAATGTTGCTATTTACGCTATCGAAAAGGCATATCAGCTTGGCGCAAAGCCAGTAACATGCTCTGATTCTACAGGCTGGATTTATGATCCAGAGGGAATTGACCTTGACCTTCTTAAGGAAGTAAAGGAAGTTAAGAGAGCACGTCTTACAGAGTATGCAGCAGCTAGACCATCAGCTGAGTATCATGAAAAGAAGAACGGCGAGCACGGCGTATGGCAGTACAAGGTAGACATCGCTCTTCCATGTGCTACACAAAACGAGCTCAACGAAGAAGATGCAAAGATGCTTATCGCTAACGGCGTAACAGCAGTAGCAGAGGGCGCAAACATGCCTTCTACTCCAGAAGCAGTTGCAGCATTCCAGAAGGCTGGCGTCCTCTTTGGACCAGCAAAGGCTGCAAACGCAGGTGGTGTTGCTACATCAGCTCTTGAGATGTCACAGAACTCAGAGAGACTTCACTGGACATTCGAAGAGGTTGACTCTAAGCTTAAGGGCATCATGGAAGGTATTTTCCACGCATGCGACGATGCTTCAAAGAAGTACGGCATGGAAGGCAACTTCGTAGCTGGCGCAAACATCGCAGGCTTCGAAAAGGTTGCAGATGCAATGATGGCACAGGGTATTGCATACTAAAAGATGTTTAATATATTGCATATTAAAAAGAGAATTTAGTGCATTGCATATTAAAAAGAGAATTTAATACATTGCATATTAAAAAGAGAATTTAATACATTGTATATTAAAAAGAGAATTTAATACATTGTATATTACTTAGCTACTTTAAGCCCACGGCTCAGCCGTGGGATTTTTTTTATTGAAAATCACCTGCCTGAAAGGGGGAAAGGGAGAATGGGAGGTAAGAATGCCGGAAAGCCAACCTGCCTAAAAGGGGAAAATGGAGAATAGGAGGTAAAAAAGCTGGCCGGTCAACCTGCCTAGGAAGAGAAAATGGCTAATGGGAGGTAAAAAAGCTGGCCGGTCAACCTGCCTAGGAAGAGAAAATGGAGAATGGGAGGTAAAAAAGCTGGCAGGCCAACCTGCCTAAAAGAGAAAATGGAAGAATAGGAGGTAAGAAAGCTGGCAGGCCAACCTGCCTAGGAAGAGAAAATGGCTAATGGGAGGTAAAAAAGCTGGCCGGTCAACCTGCCTAAAAGAGAAAAAGGAAGAATAGGAGGTAAGAAAGTCAGCAGGCCAACCTGCCTAGGAAGAGAAAATGGCTAATGGGAGGTAAAAAAGCTGGCAGGCCAACCTGCCTAAAAGAGAAAATGGAAGAATAGGAGGTAAGAAAGTCGGAAAGTCAACCTGCCTAGAAGAAGGAAAGTGAGAATAGGAGGTAAAGAAGTCGGGAAGCCAACCTGCCCAGGAGGGGAAAAGGATGAATGGGAGGTAAAGAAGTCGGAAAGTCAACCTGCCTAGAAGAATGAAATGGAGAATAGGAGGTAAGAAAGCCGGAAAGTCAACCTGCCCAGGAGGGGAAAAGGATGAATGGGAGGTAAAGAAGTCGGAAAGTCAACCTGCCTAGAAGAAGAAAAAGGCTAATGGGAGGTAAGAACGCCGCAAAAATTAAAAAAAACGAAAAATGCGGCGGCAACTCAGCGTCGGAACGCCGCAAAAATTAAAAAACCCGAAAAATGCGGCGCCAACTCAGCGTCGGAACGCCGCAAAAACACAAAAACCCGAAAAATGCGGCGCCAACTCAGCGTCGGAACGCCGCAAAAACACAAAAACCCAAAAAATGCGGCGCCAGGAAATGCTACAAATGGATTTTATAGATTTGAATATACTGCTGAGGATGATTCGATAGTTTATTATGAATTTGGTGGTGTAAGAATGAGCGTAGATGAAGCTGATGAAGATAATACAGCAGAGCGAAAAAACGTAGAGTACGATTATAGCAATAGAAATGTAGTCGTTGCAGGATGTGGCGATGAAAAGGTAAATAAACGAGCCTATGAGTATGAACCACTTTCTATAGGTGATTGGGGCCAAGGACCCGGCAGTTTACAAATAACATAAATGGGGTATAATTCCTTTAGAGAAAATTAAGGACGGTAATTGAATTATGAGTATGAGTTATGGCGAGTATGTACAGCATTATTTTGAGATGCCACAGGTGATTGTGTTTATTTTGCTGGCGGCGGTACTGCTTGGAGTGGTGTACGGGATTTGCTATTTGTATGCGCGAAGGACTAATAGAAAGGCTGCAAAGGTCAATCAGGAGTTCTTCTCTTTGACGGAAAGATTTTATGAGGTAATCTTTTCCGGTGGAAGTATTATAGGATTCATGGCTATTTATTATTTGATTAATAGGTTTGTCACTGAGGGCGCTTTCTATGAGTTCTGGAGTCAATATAAGGATTATTTGCTTTTGGTGCTTATGGTGATTTCCATCTTGTTTAATACCTTGCTAGATCATGTGGTTGTAAAGCTTAGACATTTGGATAAGGATGACATGGCATCTATTCGTTTGACGGGAATGCTTTACATGATTTTGATTTTTGGATATATCAAGTTTATTTATGAGGATGATAATTATGATATGTTCATTACCTATTTCCTTACATTAATGATTGGTAGATTCGTATACTTTGATGCCAGCTTTAAGGATTTTTTGCACTGCGTGAAAAAAGCCGCAGCCAATATTCCTATTATGATTATGGCGCTAGTTTATCTGGGAATCATGTGTGCTTATGGATATAGCACAGATTATTTGCTAAAGCATAATGGTGTAATCACTAATATTTTCTTTACTCATTTGTTTATGATAGTAGTAATCTTTGCCCTGCATTTTATTCCAGATAAGGTGCTGAAAAGCAAAAAAACTAGAAGAGAGCCAAAGCATAAAAGACAGATAGCTGAAGCTAAATCAGAAGCCAAAGCAGAAGAGAAAAGAGAAGAAATAGAATTTGAGGATTTAAATAATTAATTTTCATAAAAAATAGAAGAGATAAGTCATAGGATTACAAAAAAGGCTGCAGGGCAATTTGCTCTGCAGCCTTTTTAAATCAATACTCATATTACCACGTCCAAGGAGTCAATCAGTCCAGATATAATCCTTTACCGTGCCTGGAATTGGTCCTGTGGATTCATACTGCCAGGATTTCCTCCCTCGGGAGCTTGGCCTTCTTGTGAGCCACCATCATTTGCTGGAGCAGTAGGCTCTTGTGAGCCACCATCATTTGCTGGAGCAGTAGGCTCTTGAGGGCCACCCTCATCATGCCAGTCAGTTACAGGCTCCTTTGGTTCCTTGATGGAGAAGTTTCCATCGGTTATCTGCCCGCCGTCGTTTGTAATATCATCTATTTCAATTGTTGATCCATATACATTTTCATAGCTTTCCTCTGTTGCGGTACAGCTTGGCAGATTGTTTGCCAGGTCAGAGCGAGTATGGTCGCTGCCTATTTCTGAGTCAGTCAGATTAAAATAGGTGTATACAGATGAGCCGTAGCTTTCTGAAATGGAATCATCCCAGGTTACATCCACGTTGTAAAAATCACCATCTATGGAAATTATGTTCCAGGCATGGTCCTCACCAGAGGCAGTTCCTGTCAAATAATAGCAGGTAAGGCCTGCGTTTTGGCATACCGCCTGAAAGGCTCTAGCGTAGCCTGCACATACAGTGGAGCCGGAAACTAGAGCAGAATAGGCACTCTGGTTTAGCTCAGCATTTGTGTCGTAGGTAGTCAGGTCGCAGATTGCATCGTGAATGTATAGCTCCTTTTCGATTTGTGAGCTGTAGCTGCTAGCACCTGATACTATGGTGCTCACTGCGCTATCAAAGGCTGTCTTTGCCTGGGACAAATCATTATTTGAAATACCATAGCTTAGACATACCTGCACCACCTCGCGGCTTTTGTTGTAGCCATATTGGTAGGAGGTGTTTAGCCAGAATAGCTCTGGATGGTCGTTGAAAACACAGTTCATGGTGTCACATAGCTCATCCTCAGATAGTGTAGTTACTAATGTAAAATTATCGGTGTTGTAGGAGAGCGCATTGGCATAAATCTGGTTGTATACAGATTGCTCATCACTGCTAAGCATCTCACGGTATGGATAGGTGGTGGCATCAAAGCTGTATTCCTCTCCAGTGTTTTCAGGAGTTGCCAAATCACTTGAGCTCTGAGGCTTTCCAGTACCCTCCATAGGACCGTTTGGTGATAAATGGCTGCTGCTTGAAGCTGCGTTTGTATCTATAGTGTCAAATAGATTTGCTTTGGCCTCGTTTATGGTTTCTGTAACATAGCTTAGGTCGATGCCTAGCATTGGCGCGCCGTATAGTATAAAGGCCTCCACAGCTATGACCACTCCAAAGGTTATCACCATTCCCTTTAAAAATGATTTAAGTCTTCGTCGCTTTTTCATTAAAATATTTCCTTTTTGTTTCCCCTTCTAACAGTTCCCTAACATAATTTTAGTATAATCTCAAAAATCTGATTTTAAATAGCTGGGGGCCAAGATTCAGATTGTTGTCACCAAAGATTCAGATTTCGTTAATCTGACACAAGTGGATGCTATTATTTAAAATACCCCCTAGTGTGAGTATTTATAAAAGGAGAGGTTTATGGCATTTGTAGAGTTTAAAAATGTTGGAAAGATTTATAAGACGGGTGAGGTGAAAATCGAAGCCCTTCATGATGTAAATTTTGAAATTGAGGAGGGTGAGTTTTGCATAATTGTTGGTGCTTCTGGTGCTGGCAAGACCACCATTTTAAATATATTAGGAGGAATGGATACACTTACTGCCGGAGGGGTTTATCTGGCAGATAGAGATGTTTCCGGATATTCTCCTAGAGAGCTCACCAGCTACAGGAGATATGACGTGGGCTTTGTATTCCAGTTTTACAATCTGGTGGGCAATCTAACTGCAAAGGAAAATGTAGAGCTGGCAGCTCAGATTTGCAAGGACCCTATTCCTGCTGAAGAAATTTTAGCTGAGGTGGGGCTGGCAGATAGAATGAACAATTTCCCAGCCCAGCTATCAGGTGGCGAGCAGCAGCGAGTGGCTATAGCAAGAGCCTTGGCCAAAAATCCAAAGCTTCTTCTTTGCGATGAGCCTACAGGTGCCCTAGATGACGCCACAGGTAGATCCGTTTTAAAGCTACTTCAGGAGACCTGCAGAAACAATAATAAAACTGTTGTAGTAATTACCCATAACCACGCTCTAACAGCCATGGCAGATAGAGTTATTACTGTAAAAAATGGAACAGTGGCAGACATAACCATAAATGAGCATCCAAAGAGTGTAGATGAGATTAATTGGTAATATATTATGAAAAATAAAATGATTTTAACAACTCTTCGTGAGATAAAGGAAACCCTGGGGCGTTACATAGCCTTGCTTTTAATCATTGCACTCGGAGTGGGATTTTTTGCTGGCCTAAAGGTAACTGATCCTGCCATGAGACAGGCCATGGGACAGTACCTAAAGGACAATAGCTTTTATGATTTTAGACTGGCCTGCTCATTGGGCTTTGAACAGCAGGACATTGATTATATAAAGGAAAATGTGGACGCTCGTTTTGTGGAGCCATCCATTTCCTTTGATGTGGTGGCGGATTTTGCCGAGACCTCCGGGGTCATTAAGTTTATTAGTATTCCTGAAAATATCAATACTGTAGTTTTAGAAAGTGGTCGAATGCCAGAGTCAGATCAGGAATGCCTGGTGGATTCATATATATTTGATGAGTCAGCCATAGGAGACACTGTAAAAATCTCCGCCAGTAACGAAGCCGATGACAGCGACCATTTCAAATATCAGGAATATAAAATCGTAGGTACAGTGAAGACTCCTTTATATATTCAGTATGAAAGAGGCAGCACCTCTTTAGGCAGCGGTGTGCTAGATGGATTTGTATATATTCCAGAGGGTGGCTTTGACTCTGATGTTTATACTGATTGCTATATCAAGCTAGACAGTGACCTGGAGCTTTATTCAGATGAGTACAAGGCTTTAATAGATGAAAATGAGGACAGTATCCAAACCGTTTTGGATACTGCAGCTGATAATAGATACGCAAGAATAGTGGATGATGCCAATGATGAGCTAGCAGATGCCAAGCAGGAGCTGGAGGACAGCAAGGCAGATGGCCAAAGTGAGCTGGACGATGCCTTGGCCAAGCTAGACGATGCCAAGAAATCATTGGATTCAGGCAAGGATACTATTGCAGAACTAGAGGCGCAGGAAACAGAGCTAAAGGCAGCCTTAGATGAAATGCTTTCAAATATAAATCAGATGGATCAGGCAAAAGCTGTGAACCCTGCACTGGTGGATGAAAATCAATATAACTTATTAGTTGCAAATTATCAGGAATATAGCGCCAAGCTTTATACACTTCAATCAGGCATAGCCACCGCAAAGGAGCAGTACGATTCCGGTTTAAAGGAATATAATGACGGCCTGGCTGAATATGAGGATGGCAAAGCAGAATTTGATGACAAGATTGCTGAAGCTAATGAGAAAATAGCAGATGCTGAGGCGGAAATCGCAGACATAGAGGAGGCCACCACCTATCTTTTGACCAGAGATGAAAACGCAGGCTATGCATGCTTTGAAAGTGACTCTACTATAGTCGGTGCCATTGCAAACGTATTTCCGATATTCTTCTTTTTAGTGGCAGCCTTAGTATGCATGACCACCATGAATAGAATGGTAGAGGATCAGCGCACCCAGATTGGCGTGCTAAAGGCTTTGGGCTATAGCAGCGGCAGCATAATGGGCAAATTTGTATTTTACTCTGGCTCTGCAGCAATACTAGGCGCCACTATAGGCTTTATCGCCGGCACCATAGCATTCCCACAGGCCATTTGGTTTGCCTATGAAATGATGTACAACACAGGCAGTATTTCATATTACTTTAGTCCACAAATGCTAATCATCAGCTTTGTTGTAGCACTTATATGCTCAGTGGGTGTGACCATTGCATCCTGCAGATATGAGATGGCAGAAATGGCGGCATCTCTAATGCGACCAAAGGCACCAAAGGCAGGCAAGCGCATATTCCTAGAGTACATTCCATTTTTCTGGAATAGATTAAAGTTCTTAAAGAAGGTTAGCCTTAGAAATATCTTTAGATATAAGGGAAGACTCTTTATGATGGTCTTAGGTATCGGTGGATGTACAGCTCTTCTTGTGGCAGGACTGGGCATTTATGATTCCATAGCAGATATTGCAGAAAATCAGTTCAACAATATTTCTATTTACGACATTGATGTCACTATGAAAAATGGTGTAGAAAAAGAGGTGCCTGTTCTTAAGGATATGGGCTATGCTACTGATAGCTATATGGTTTATTATCACACCTCAGTGGACATGGAATCAAAAAATGGTACGAAGAATGTTTATTTAAATGTCTATGAGGACGATGCTGATTTATCTAGCTTTATGGATATACATGATGAAGCAGGAAATAAAATTGAGATTCCTGCAGGCAATCAGGTGATTTTAAATCATGGACTGGCTGACAGATACAATATTAGTAAGGGCGATATCATTACCTTATCATCGGATTCCATTTCTCCTGTGGAGTACACCGTGGCTGATATTAATGAAAACTTTATAAATAACTATATTTATATGTCAAAGTCCAGCTATGAGGAGTACATTGGAAAAATTGAGGAATTTAAAAACATTTATTTAAATGTAAATGAAGGTGAGGATGCCCACGAGGTAGGTGCCAAGCTTATGGATAAATCCGAGATAAGCGTGGTGTCTGCGAATATTGACATGCTAGAGCGCGTAAACAATATGATGAAGAGTCTTAACATTATTGTTTATCTGGTTATAGGATGCGCTATGGCTCTTGCAGCAGTAGTAGTTTATAATTTGACTAATATAAATATTTCTGAACGCGTCAGGGAAATTGCCACAGTAAAGGTTCTAGGCTTTTACAAGGAGGAGACCAGGGCCTATGTATTTAGGGAAAACATCATCCTTTCTGTCATGGGAGCAGCAGTAGGTCTTATTCTTGGAAAATGGCTTCACGCATTTATCATGAGTGAGATAGTGGTGGATTTGATTACCTTTGATGTGAGGGTTACATTGCTTAGCTATGCTATTAGCTTTGTACTTACAATACTGTTTACATTTATTATTAATCTATTCATGGGAAAGAAGCTGGATGAGATTAGCATGACCGAGTCTCTTAAAGCTGTAGAATAATTACTAATATTTGCGGAATTATTGAAGAAAATTGACTAGAATTTACCTCTTTAGTGTGCTACAGTATTCTAAGATATTTTTTAACCGCCTTCGGAAATGTTTATGACGGTTATAATAAAAAGCAGAGAGGAAGAATCATGGAAGTAAAATACGTTAGCACTAGAGACATTAACAAAACAGAAGTTACAGCTTCACAGGCTATTTTAAAAGGTCTTGCAGATGATGGAGGATTGTTTGTTCCTACAGCTATCCCTAGCCTAGACGTTTCACTAAAGGATATGGCAGACATGTCTTATCAGCAGGTTGCTTATGAGGTACTAAAGCTTTTCCTTACAGATTTTACAAAGGAAGAGCTAGAGCATTGTATCAATTCTGCCTACGACAGCAAATTCGATACAGAAGAAATTGCACCTCTTACATATGCTGATGGTGCATATTATCTTGAGCTTTTCCACGGAGCAACTATTGCCTTTAAGGATATGGCACTTTCTATTTTGCCACATCTTATGATTACTTCCGCTCGAAAGAACAACATCAAAAACGACATTGTCATTCTTACAGCTACATCAGGTGATACAGGAAAGGCTGCATTGGCAGGCTTTGCTGGTGTAGAGGGCACACGCATCGTTGTTTTCTATCCAAAGGACGGCGTTTCTGCTATTCAGGAAAAGCAGATGGTTACTCAAAAGGGTGACAATACACACGTAGTCGGTATCAAGGGCAACTTTGATCAGGCTCAGACTGGTGTAAAGGAAATGTTTAACGACAAGGCCCTTGCAAAGGAGCTAGATGCAGCAGGATTCCAGTTCTCATCTGCAAACTCTATCAACATTGGCCGTCTTGTTCCACAGATTGCTTACTACGTATATGCGTATTCTAGATTACTTAAGGAAGAGCGTATCGCAGATGGCGATTTAATAAATGTAGTTGTTCCTACAGGAAACTTTGGAAATATTCTTGCTGCATATTATGCAAAGAACATGGGAGTACCTATCGCAAAGCTTATTTGTGCATCAAATGAAAACAAGGTTCTTTATGATTTCTTTGAGACAGGAGAATACAACAAAAACAGAGAATTTATTCTTACAAATTCTCCATCAATGGATATCCTTATCTCTAGCAACCTTGAGAGACTTATCTACCACATTGCTGGTGATGACGCAGCAAAGAATGCCGATCTTATGGAAAGCCTCAAGACAGAGGGCAAATATGAGATTACAGCCGATATGAGAGCAAAGCTTGATACATTCTGCGGAGGATATTCTTCAGAAAAGCAGACAGGTGAGACTAT
>JAILKL010000029.1 GCA_024693775.1 Pseudobutyrivibrio sp. | reverse complement strand
ATTATCAAAGAATCCTGGTGGAATCATTACATCATCCGCCTTTAGCCTTTCCATCATGTTGCGCTGCTTTAAGCTAGGTGGCACCTGTAGTCCAGGTGACTGCAGCACCAGCTTTCCTGGCTGAGGAATATCCGAGTATTTTTCCTTGAGTACTTAACATTTCTTCCCCCTTCTAGTCTTTATTATTAGTTTTAAAGTACATTTATTTTCTAGCCACCAAATGCATTCTCCATTTCTTTGCACTGGCAAGCTTTTCTACCTTTAATCCTGCTGCATCACAAAAGCCTCTTATCTCCTCCAACGAATACGCAGCCACATCCCCATGTCCGATTAAATTTGCTAGCGGCATTTCGGTATGATTCATAAACCAAAGCACTACAGATGGCGCAGTGTAATCCTGCAAAACAAGTCGACCGCCTGGTCTGAGCACACGCTTCACACTATTAAAAAATAACTGTGGATTTGGGTAATGATGAAAGCTATTAGAACAGATAATGGCATCAAAAGAATTCTCCTCAAAAGGTAAATTCTCACAGTCCCCAACTACCCAATTGACGCCCTCTAGATTTTTAGCCTGCGCTACCTCAATCATCTTAGGTGTAATATCAAGCCCTGTATAATTTTTTGACGAATCCTGCTCATATAAAAGTGAAATCATAGGACCTGTTCCACATCCACAGTCCAGTAAATCCTGATAGCCTTCCTTTGCAAGCTCCTCAGAAATATATGGATAGTCGTCCTTGCACATTTCATAGATTCCAGCATGACCAGTCTCATATACATCTGCTGCCTTTGTAAACTCACTAATTGTTAGATTCTTATACTCCTCCGCAGTACGCATAAAACACCCCCTATAATGTTTATGAGGTTATTATAAAACTTTTTGTTAGTAATAACTAACTATAATTTGTGAAATCTACCTAAATATTTTTTTAATATGTTCTAATCAAAAAACTCTCCCGCTGGTCACCCAGCAAGGAGAGTCTACTTATCTATAATTTACAATACAAATTTCTCAACAGCGACAGCTACGCCGTCCTCGTCATTTAATGGCGCTATATAATCTGCCCATTCCTTTGTCTCGTCCTGGGCGTTTTCCATGGCTACGGAAAGTCCTGCGTATCGCATCATTGGAATGTCATTGTAGCCATCACCGCAGGCCATCAGATATTTTCTGTCTATGTCTAGCTGGCCTAGTAAGAGCTCCAATGATGATGCCTTTTCGATACCCTTTGGAGTGATTTCTAGGAAATATGGCTCGGAGAAGAATACGTTTACCGCACCCTTTAGCTTTTCCTCTAGCTCTGCCTGAACCTTTAAAAGTGTTTCGTGCTCGCCTGTGCATAAGAACTTTACAGGTGGATCCTGCTTTGCCACCTCATCGAGATGGAACACCTGCTTTACAGGAATGTTATTTATTCTAGCCTCTACCTGTACATACTTATCTGTCTCATCAGTAGTGATGATGCCCTCAGAATCATAAGATAGTGGTGTTGCCCCGTGCTTTTTTGCTACATGGATAATGTCTGCATAATATTTTTCAGGAACTGTCTCCCTGCGAACCACCTCTCCTGTCTCACAGTCTATAATCATGCCTCCATTATAGGAAAGAATATATCCACCGATTTCCTCTAATCTCAGCTGATGTGCTGTCTTTTTCATACCTGGCACTGGTCGGCCTGATGCCAGGATAATCTTTACTCCCGCCTTTGCTGCCTTTGCCAAAACCTCTCTATTTCTTTTGCTGACCTCTTTTTCGCTATTTAAAAGAGTGCCATCTAAATCTAATGCTATTGCTTTGTATTTCATATAATAATTCCTAACTAAAAAATATAACCCACATATTATCAAAGTAACCTACTTCCGTCAATTATCCCAGGAATACAGCTACTCAATTCAATTGTGGCAAATTAAATTTACTTGTGCTAAGATACCCCTATGAATTCAAAAGACAAAATTAAAGGTATAATTTTTATTTTGCTGGCAGCACTTGGCTTTTGTCTTATGACATTTTTTGTAAGACTTTCAGGCGATTTGCCTACCATGCAAAAGGCATTCTTTAGAAATTTAGTAGCCCTTTTTGTGGCACTGATTGCAATTATCAAGTCTAAGAAAGGTATTGTTATAGGTAAAGGAAATCGACTTGATATTATACTAAGATCCGCTTTCGGTACCGCAGGACTTATAGCTAATTTCTATGCCATCGACCAGTTGGGAATCGCAGATGCAAATATGCTAAACAAGCTATCACCATTCTTTGCGATTATTCTTTCTATTTTTATTTTGAAGGAGTTTCCAAACCGATTTGATATTATCACTACCATCGTGGCATTCATCGGTTCACTCTTCATTATCAGACCTACTGGTTCATTTACTGCAGTGCTTCCTGCACTCATTGGTTTATTCGGTGGATTCTGTGCCGGCACAGCTTACACATTTGTGCGTAAACTAGGAAAAAAGGGAGTACAAACACCTGTTATTGTGTTCGTATTCTCCCTTTTCTCATGTATCGTCACATTACCATCTTCAATTATTAACTATGCTCCAATGAGCTTAAAGCAATTCATGTTCCTACTGCTGGCTGGTGTATCAGCATCCTTAGGACAGTTTGCTATCACAACTGCTTACAAATACGCTCCTGCAAAGGAAATCTCAGTATTTGACTATACTCAGGTAATCTTTGCAGCCATCCTTGGAATTCTCTTCCTTGGAGAGGTTCCAGAGCTTCTTAGCATTGTAGGCTATGTTGTAATTATTGGTGTAGCCATCATTAGATGGCGCAAGAATCTAGCCACTGACTAGAACTTGCAGGTAAAGGTAATGATGCCATCTCGGTAGCTTACCTTTATATCACCATGGTATCTTTCCATCAGCCCCTGGGCGATGGAAAGACCTACACCATATCCTTCTTTATCTATGTTGTGGGCTTCGTCTCCACGATAAAATCTATCAAAGAATCTCGCATAATCTTTTCCCGCACCAGACTCATAAGAATTTGATACACGCAGATAAATGTTTTTCTTCTTTTTATCTCTACCTAATCCAATGGTAACTCTACCCTTTTCATCACAGTATTTAATAGCATTATCAATAAGCAGTGTGGCTATCTGTCTAATGTCGCCCTCATGAGCCAGCATGCTGACGCCCTCTGCAATGGATAAATCCAGAGTCTTGCCGTCCTGAATAGCCACAGGCTCAAAGGCCTTTGCTGTGTCATTTACGATAGCTGTAAAGTCAGTCTCTACTCTCTCTTCCTTACTATCCTTTTCACTGGCGCGAGTAACCAAAACAAGGTTTTGAATCAGGCCTGTCAGTCTATCCACCTGTCTCATGGTGGATTCGGTCCACTCATTTTCAGTGCCCATCATCTCCAGCATTTCTGTGTTGGCCTTTATGACTGCCAGCGGAGTCTTGAGCTCATGGCTGGCGTTTGTAATAAAGGACTTTTGCAGCTCTGCATTTTTAATCTCTGGCTGGACCAATCGCTCAGCCCACATTCTAATGACAAATGCGGAAATAACCATACCAAAGCCAATGAGAATACATGCCAGCCATACCAGTCTACGATTGATGGAAATCTGTGAGCTACAATCGATGACAACAACAATGGTGCCATCATCCTGGTCAGCTACCATGTAGTAGTAATCATCATAGCTTCCAAATGAAAACCATCTGGTAAGTACCGTATTTGCGTAGGTAACTGCCTGATCTGCATCTACCTCTGCGGTGTGATTCGTAATTACGGAATCAACCTCGCCATTTTTATCATATGTAACTGCAAAATATCTGGCAGAATAATAAAATTCATTTGAAAAATATTCGCTTTCAACACCAAAGAATTTCTGCAATTGATTTACAAAATCATTTTTGCTGCTGATGGTATTTTCCTTATCATCCTTGTTTCCATGACTATCTACATTCTCATACTCCATAGGAAGTACGCCATCATTTTCAACTATGTAGGTCAGGTTATCCTTGATCTGGCCTCTGGTAATCAATGCATTACACAAATATATGCAGCCTGCTATAAATGTCATAACAAGAAAGAATGACACCATAGCTGTCATGATAAATTTATTTTTAAGTCTTTGTATAGATTTTTCGCTCATTTATTCACCAAAAACTAGCCCATCACTACCTGGAATGGACCACCTTTCTCACCTGTAATTGCTACTGACGAATCAATGTATCCTAATTTTCCCTGCAAGAAATTGATGTATAACCAAACAGTCTCTTCCTCAGCGTCCTCCTCGTCATGCCATACATGCTCCACCAGATACTGGTTTTCCACTGGGTGCCCCTGATTGAGCACAAGTGCCTGCATAAGGGCAAACTCCTTTAGTGAAAGTCGCACTGTATTAGCTGCAGAAAGCTCCAGACTATCTGCCTTTAAGGTCAAATCGCCAAATGCGATTTCGTTTGCTGCGTACTGGCTGCCGCGTCGTGTCATGGCCTTTACTCTAGCCATAAGCTCCTTCATGGCAAATGGCTTTGTGAGGTAATCGTCGGCTCCTGCCTCCAATCCCTCTACCCTGTCATCTACCTCTGCCTTTGCCGTAAGCATCAGCACTGGTGTGACAATATTTCTGGCACGAATCTCCTTTAACACCTCCAAGCCATTCATCTTTGGCATCATTATGTCTAGGACAATGCCGTCGTAGCCATTGCTGAGAGCCAGCTCCAGGGCCTTTTCTCCGTCGTGTGCGCTATCTACATCAAATCCCTGCATTTTTAGCATGGATGTAATTACTTTATTTAAATCTACTGTATCCTCAGCTAATAATATTTTCATATAAATTATACCTCCCGATGTAATTCGGCTTTTATCATATCTCTGATTGTCTGCATAGACATATCTGTGGATGCCAGCTCATCAGCACAGCGCTTTAGCTCTGCTGTAATAAGCTCGTCGTTTGGGCTCTTTTCTTTTTTGTATCTCATGTGGTGCTCCAGGGCTGCCCAGGTATCCATGGAAATAGTACGCAACTGAATCTCAGCATAATATTTTCCCTTGTACTGCAAAATCATGTGATGGCTGCGGTAGCCATTTGGTTTTGCGTGCTTGATATAATCCTTTTCCTCTATGAGCTCAAAGCCCTCCATATCCTTTAGATGGTCTCTGACCGCGTAAACATCACTGATGAAAGGACACACAACCCTGACACCAATGGCATCATGAATAGTCACAAGAGCTGACTCTGGTGTCTCTGGCAATCCCTGTCTTCTACATTTTTCACGCATGCTATCCTCTGTTTTGATTCTAGAGAGGCAATGCTCCACAGGGTCTGTGCCATCATTTGCAGTCATATTGGCCCTCAGCTCGTCGATAGAGCCTAGTATTATATTCATTACATCTTCCATTGCCGGTCTATTATCACCATAAATGGATTCTTTATTTTCTAATTCCACAATTTTCTCCTTTATGTATTGCCATAGAAAGTATACACAATTTATGTGATGGTTATTTAAAGGGCAACACAGTTTTATCTGATAATATTTTAACATTGTTCGTAAATATGCCCTAATAAAATATTCTTAATTTTTTATTAAATGTGCAATTTTATGGCAAAAAAATCTTCCGCCTATTGACGGAAGATTTAAAAGTTTTTCTAACCCAAAGCTACATCAAGCATCATCATGATTACAAAGCCTATTGAAAACATGATAACGCCAATATTTGAATGTTCACCCTCTGACATTTCAGGGATCAATTCTTCCACAACAACATACATCATAGCACCTGCTGCAAAGCTAAGTAAGTATGGCATTGCTGGAACTACAAGTCCCGCAAACAAAATAGTGAGCAGACCGCCGATTGGCTCAACTGCACCTGATAAAACTCCATCTAAAAATGCTCTGTTTTTTGTCTTGCCCTGAGCATGTAAAGGCATGGAAATGATGGCTCCCTCTGGGAAGTTCTGAATGGCAATACCAAGAGATAGTGCCAATGCACCACCGGCTGTAATGCTTTCAGAGCCTGACATAAGTCCTGCAAATACTACACCTACTGCCATTCCCTCTGGAATGTTGTGAAGTGTAACAGCCAATACCATCATGGTTGTCTTTTGGAAATTGCTATGCAAGCCCTCTGCCTTCTCTGCATACATATGCATATGAGGAATTACACAATCTAATAATAATAAAAAGAAAATACCTAGTAAAAAACCAACTGATGCTGGAAGAAAAGCAAGCTTTCCTAAATAATCACTTTGGTCCATGGCTGGAATCAACAAGCTCCAAATGGACGCAGCCACCATGACACCTGCTGCAAATCCTGTAAGCGCTCTTTGCACTCCTCTGGACAATTCGTTTTTTAATAGATATACGCAGGCAGCACCTGCCGAAGTTCCCACGAAGGGAATCAATAATCCTAAAATAATTTCTGTACTCATTTTCAACCTCCTTGTTAGGTTAAATAAATAGGAGTTAGATAAAACTAACTCCTATAATAACATGCTTCTATTCAATTGTCTATTTTTCTTGCACTGCATCAACGAGTACAAAGTATATTTTTCCACCCATGGTGTAGGTGGTGTATGTACCAACAATGGTAATTGTGGCTTCATCATCTGGATATTTTCCATCTGTAAGCTCATACTCTATACCCTCCGCGCAGCAACCTAATGCATCATAAATCAAACAAGAATGTGTCTGACCGTGCGTTGATATACTAGTGCCTTCCATGCGAACTGTCTGGCCTCTAAACTCATCCGGCGTGCCGATCATGGCCGCTACAGTAGAATAAACTACTGTGGATGACATGGTGGTCAAATCAATATCCACATCACTGTCTGGCACCTTTGCACTGCCGCAGCCAACAAACTGCAATGACATCACAAGGACCATAAATAAAACTAATGGCTTGTGAGCTTTATTAAATATCTTTCTAACCATATGTACATTGTACACTAAAATCTATGATTTTACCAATGCACTATAAACTCGAAGGATTTCTCCCACTGACCAGGCCTGTGCATAGCAGCCTCGTCCTTGGTGTGGCTCGTCTCCGTCAAATATCTCACTGATGGTGCCGATACAATTTTCCACCAAATGCTTTTCCACTGGATCAAAGAAGCTCTTGGCCTCCTCGATGGTCTGGGCTGTGTGTCCGCCCACCTTTAGGTAGCTTTCTATAAAGGCACCCAGTAAAAACGCCCAGGCTGTGCCCTGGTGATATGCGTGATCTCTCTTTGAAAGGCTGCCCTGATATACACCCTTGTACTCTGGATGCTCTGGGTCGAGCGAGCGTAGACCAACTCCCACGTACAGACTTTCCTTTACTTTGTTTACCACTGATTTTTCCTTTGCAGGATCAAGCATTGTAAATGGTAGACTCACTGCAAAAATCTGATTTGGTCTAAGGGTGGCATCCTTGAAATCCTCACCTATAACATCGTATAGGTATCCGCCCTCCTCATACCAAAACTCTGTATTAAATGTTTCCTTTACCCAGGTAGCCAGCTGATTACAGCCGCCGGCGTAGGCCAGGTAATTTTCTGGCTTGTTGTGGGTACGTCTGGCAATGCCTCGGCTGATTTCTTCCATGGTCATCAGCGCATTGTACCAAAGAGCGTTTATCTCCACAGGCTTGCCGTGGCGAGGAGTGATTACCTCGTCCTCTATACGCACATCCATCCAGGTCACCTGATCTAGACCAGAGCCTGCATTCATCAGAGCATCATCGTCCATTCCTATAGAAAACAGTGTACCCTTTCTGTAGGCTCCCATAATCTCCTGTAGTCCAGGATAAATCTCTTCCTCTACAAACTTCCAGGCCTCATCCGTATTTACGTATTGAAGATAATTGTATACCGCATAGAAATACCAAAGTGACGCATCCACCGTATTATATAAAGGCTCTGTGCCATCATCTGGAAACATGTTTGGCACCAGTCCATTTTTGATATTCTTTACAAAGGATAAAAGAATAGATCTGGCATCCTCAAATCTGCCGGTCTCCAGACACAAGCCTGTAAAGGCAATCATGGTGTCTCTGCCCCAGTCTGTAAACCAAGGATAGCCTGCCATGATGGTCTTTTCTCCTGTGGAAACTCTGTCCACTATAAACTGATCCGCAGCCACAGCAAGTATAGCTGCAAACTCATCATCCTCATCAAAGCCTGCCTTTTCTATTAAATCAGCCACTCTCTTTTCCTGAATAGCAGCCTGGTCGAAGGCTGTGTTTATCTCCACTGTAGGAAGCTTTGGAAAATCCTTTTTCTTTGTATTTTTGTCAGCCATATCTACAGTGCACACAAATGATGCCTGTGCTATTCCCCCGGCTGCAGCCTCTATTACAAAATCAAAGGGCTTTATATGACAATCAAGAGCATCAGCCTCGTTGTCTATCTCAAACTGAAGCTCCATGTTTTCGTCGTAGATATTGTTACGCTTTATCATTTCCACGCCGCAAGCTACCAGTGATACTCTTACATCGCTTCTGGTGGTAGGAGAATAATAAAAGCCTATATTTTTATTATCGTCATTACGATATTCCTTGAAGCACTGTATAGGAAGCTCATTTTTTAAATCCTCCACAGTCATATGTGTACCGTGATTACGATAATTCATAAGAGGTGTCACCACAACACCTGCCTCCGGTCCATTGTTTTCAAAGGTATAGCCTATCATCACCTGATTTTTACCGTATACCATAGAAATGGTTTTGGTCAAGCGCATGCCGCCAGCCTCGTATACAAAGGTGGCATTTCCATCATAGGTAAAGGACTGCAGATGCATATTTCCCTGATGAAACTCGCTATTGTATGGACCCTTGTGCTGAGAGGTAGTCAAATCGTATATACGGCTGCCGCAAACCAATCTCTCATTGGTCTTTGAAAACACCAGAAATCTCTCTACTGGTGGGTGCAAGCTGGCAATCAAATAGCCCTGATGGGTTCTCATGTGTGCTCCAATAATAGAGCTACCTGCGTAACCACCAAGGCCATTTGTCATCAACCATTCTCTATATAAATTTTTCTTATAGTTGTTTAAGTTCTCAAATTTAAATTCAAACTTCATCAATACTCTCCCATTCATCCCCTGAAGAATATTGTAAACATTTTCTATATAAATAACTAGTGGTTTGTTTACATTTTTATAGGGTTAATGTGAATGGTGCTATAGGTAATCCATCTTCATTTTTTATATTGATAACAGCATAATCATCCCAGCCCATGGAAACCTGAATTTTTTCTGCAGGCTCCACCTCCATAGGAAGCTTTAATATCAGTGAATTATCTGATACGGACAGCTCGGATGGAGTCAAATTATTGTTGTCCACAGTGACCTTTATAGTATTATCCTGATCATCTAAGGTAAGCTTGTTTGCGTTTGTAAAGGTCAGTATAAGCTTTGAATCTGTGGCGTAGGCCTTGTCGATTCGTGGACTGTCCACCTGAATATGTATTGGGCAATTATATACGTGCTTTAAAGCCAGCAGTGAAAGTCTGCGGGCAATCTCCATTTTCTCCTTTGGATGAATGTCATAGTAGGAGCCCAGGTCCATAATGGATGCCATGTATACGTTTTCCATAGTATCTGCTACCTTTTGCTGCTGGCAGCGTACCTCACAGTATCCGTCATTTTCACAGGCCAGCCATTTGCCAAATGGTGCCAGCTGCACAATGAGAAATGGAAAATCATCCTCCCAGGCTTCTCGCCAGGAGTTGATAAGACCCGCTAAAAGCTTGTTGTACAGGCGTGCCCTTTCTCCAGCATCTGATTCTCCCTGATACCAGAGGACTCCTTGAATGGAATATGGAATCACGCTAGAAAGCATGGTCTCATAGAGTCCGCCTGGACGATTTTCATTGTATGGGCCCATAGGCACCTCTACCCCGTCATCATTTATCATAAAGTTTAGCTGCCAGTCTCTATCCTTTCCATAGAGAAGTGGCTCAAAGCTTTTATAGCTGTCTGGTCTATCGATTTCGTCCCATGCCATAAGGCTCTGGCTACGAAGTGTTATTGGATTTTTAGCTGTGATGGCCTTTTCGTATTCACGCAGATAAACATCCAAATCACCCTCCTCCAGCACATCAGTAGGCACCCAGGCACTGGCAGTGGTGCCGCCCCAGTTACAGCCTATTATAGCTACTGGCACATTCAATTGCTCCTGGATTTTTCTGGCAAAGCCATATCCAATAGCAGAGAAATTCTCATAGCCCTGTTCCTTATCCTTAAGCCATTTTCCATAGCCATCACGCCCCTCGCTATTGTGACTATCATGGCCTTCAAAGGCGCGCTGAGGCACGTTATAAAAATGTATATTAGGATTGGCAGGAAGATTTTTTGTATCCTTCCAGTCCTTTTCGTATTTGTTAAAAAACTCCATATTGGACTGACCACCAGCCAACCATACCTCTCCTATGGACACATCAGAAACTATAATTTTCTCATAGCTGCTTTGATTGGTAACCACCATTTTGATACCTGTGGCCGCCTCCTCAGGCCCCATAATTGCCGTCCACTGATTGTTAAGATTGGCCTTTGTACTGCCTTCGTCCATGAGATTTCCGTGATGATCAAAAAACTGCACACGAATCCTATCCGTGGCCTCTGCCGTGCCAAAGACCTGAATATTCTTTTTTCTTTGAAATACCAGACCATCGCTGAATATTTCAGCTACCTTAAACATTGTCATAGATTTTCCCCCTCACATCCTGCAGACCAGTATAAGCTTTTGAATTCTGTAGGTGTGCACCCCTTTTGAATTTTGAACATCCTTATAAAGGATGAAATTGATGTAAAACCGCAGTTGATAGCAACATCTGTGACTGAGTTGCCAGGTGCAATCAAAAGCTCCTGTGCCTTGGCAATGCGCTTTTGATTTACATACTTATAGAAACTCACTCCCACAAATTGCTTGAACAGTCTCTCGAAATGATATTTGCTAAAGCCGCTCATATCCGCAATATCATCCAGCTTTAAATCCTCGGAGCAATGGGCATTTATATAGTCACAAATCTCCATAAAAATTTGGGCATATTCGTCCCTTACACCAGATGTAGCTTTGGAAACTGTATTTCCATTCCTAGCATAATTTTTACCTATTAGCGCGAACATTTCAAGTACTTTACTATAGATACTTAATTCTGAGTAGGAAACTGATGACATATATTCATCTTTTATTTCCATCAAAAGCTCCTGTAATCTTTTATGAATCTCAGGCTGCTCCTCCGGCGTAATAATATAGTAAGGTGACAAAAAGGAAATGAGCACCTCTATATCTCGCATAAATCTCAGGTAGTTACTATTTAGCTGAAAGATTATACGTCGTCCATTTATAGGTGCATTAATAGCGTGCACACAGCCCGGGCATATTATGCACACATCCCCTTCTCTTATATACTCTCTTTCACTGCCAAAATACATTTCATATCCATTTTCCAAAGGCATAATGATTTCCACCGCTGGATGCCAATGCATTGGATAATCCTCGTATTTATCATTGTCATACAATTTTACCGACATACTCTGCTTAAAATTTACTGTCTCAAATATGCCGTTTAGATTTTCAATCATATTTTTCTCCCATAGCAATAATTAAGCATAATTTCGATTTCTAATTTTTGCGATTATTTTCCTTTAAATGAAATTTTATTTCAAGTATTTCTATACTCGTTTTTTACTTTTTGTTACAAATGCACTATTTGCGTATTTTATTTTAGTAAATCATAAACAAACCGGATATTTTGTCCCATTTCACCTGCGCAAGAATTGATAATCAAGAAACAACAATTTAAAAGAATCTCAAAAATCTCTGTGTTAGCATTTATTTAACAAAGAAAGACCTGGTTGATTTTTGGGGGAATGTCAATTGGGTCACAAGAATTGGAGGAGATAGGTAATGAAAAAAAAGATTATTGCAGCATTAATGTCGACTCTTATGGTTGCATCTATGTTTACAGGATGCGGCGCATCAGGGTCAGGTGATTCTGGTTCATCAGATTCAGGTGTGGAAGAAATCACTTGGATGTTTTGGGATGATTTAAATGCCACAGAGGATTTGATTTCCCTTGGCTACAAGGATGTAATCGACAGATTCAATGCGGACTACGAAGGACAGTATCACGTAAATGTGGTTACTACAAACCTTGAGGATTACTACACAAAGCTCAATGCACTTGTAGCATCAAACGAAACTCCAGACGTATTTATCTGCAGCCCAGGTCCACAGCTTACAGATTATGTAGAACCTGGTATTGCTGCTCCACTTGATGATTATTTAGCACAGGATGGCTGGAAGGATACCTTCACAAGCGACGCTGTTTTCACACAGCAGACCTATGATGGAAAGATTTATGCTATTCCACTTAACACAGCTGCTGCATGCTGCTTCTACAACACAGAAATGTTTGAGGCTGCAGGAGTAGAGGTTCCTACAAACTGGGATGAAATGCTAGATGCTTGCGACAAGCTACAGTCAGCTGGCTACACTCCTATAACAATTTCTGCTGGTACAGCATGGTGCCTTTCAATGGTAGCTGGTTACCTCTGCGAAGCTGAGGGCGTTGACCTTGCTGCTCTTGCAGATGGTAGTGCTTCTTGGGAGGATGGAAAGCTTGAGGCAGCTGCCACAAAGCTCATGGATTTATCTAAGTATTTCCAGTCAACAGCTGCTGGCGATACAAATGATGTAGCTACAGCAAACTTCTACAACGAGCAGGCCGCTATCCTTATACAGGGCTCATGGGCTATCGGTCAGATGAACGGTGCAAATGCAGACTTTGAGGACAAGTGTGGTGTGTTCCAGTTCCCTGGTGTTGACAAGGTAATCGCAAAATCTGATTCACTTTGCGTTAGCTCTACAACAAAGCACCCAGAGGCTTGCGCTGCTCTCTTAAAGTATTTCACAGATGACACAGCTCAGAAGTACACAGCTGAGGTCGGTGGAAAGATTCCTGTAACAAACGTTGAGTATGATGCTGAAAAGGCTCCAGCTCAGCTTGCATATGTAATGGATGTATTCTCAAATGCAAAGGGTACATTTGGTTTCTACAATGAGTCAATGCCTACTACAGAAACAGGATCTCATTTTGATGACACAATGGTATCAGTATTCCTAGGTCAGATGACACCAGCGGATGCTGCTACTGATATGGAAGAATACTACGCTGCAAATTGCAGATAGTATATATAGTTTTTTTCTTCAACTTCTTTTTAAATTAGGGACACGTTCCCCCGTGTCCCTATACTTTTAATCAGCGAAAAAGGAATCTAATGTTATGGATAAACTACTTCGAAATAAAAAGGCCATTGCAGTATTTATGGCCCCAGGATTAATTTTATTTACTGTTATTCTATTCGTTCCAATCTGCCAGTCAGTGTACTATTCCTTCTGCGAATACAAGGCAATTACACCACCAGAATTTATTGGATTGGAAAACTACAAAACATTATTTAAAGATAAAACCTTTTGGATTGCTATAAAGAACTCACTCTTCTTTTTAGTATTTTCCTGTGTAACTCAGCTTATAATGGGCCTTCTTTTGGCAGGTCTTCTAACAAATATAGATAAGGGAAGAAACCTATTTAAAAATATTATTTATTTACCATGTGTTCTTTCCTCAGCCGCACTTGGACTTTTATGGATGTTTATCTTTAGTCCACAATTTGGTATCAACAAATTAATCGAAACCCTAGGAGTTCCTAATTATTCTGTAGATGGTCCTCTATGGCTAATGGATACAAACGGATTCATCGTACTTCCTATGTGGGTAATCGCTTTCGTCTCATTATGGCAGTATGTGGGCCAGTCAATGATGCTTTACATGGCTCAGATATCTGGCATCAGCAAAGAGCTCTACGAGGCCAGCTACATTGATGGCTGTACAAAGGCAAAGACCTTTAGATTTATTACACTTCCACTGATTAGACCTATGGTGGCAACAGCAATGTCCTTAAACGCTATCGGTTCTTTAAAGTTCTTTGATATGGTTTACAACATGACCGAGGGTGGTCCAAACCACATGACAGAGGTTTTGGCTACACACCTTTATCAGCAGGGCTTCAAGTACACAAAGTACGGCTATGCTAGTGCAATCGGTGTAGTGCTCCTAGTTATGTGTCTACTTGTAACTGCCTTTATCAACAAGGTGGTTAAAACAGAGCAATACGAAATGTAGCTTTTGATTCGGTTAAAACTTTGATGTCGAGGATAGTATTATGAAAAAATTAAGTATTTCAAAAATTATAATTTATCTTTTCCTTATCATAATGGCCATCATTTATGTAGCCCCACTTCTATGGGTATTAATGGTGTCATTCAAGGAAAATGCTGAGATTTATACATCACCTTTTGGGCTGCCAAAGGCTCCTACCTTTGAAAACTTTAAGTTTGCCTGGACAGCCGGAAAGCTTGGCATTGCCACACTGAATTCATTTATTGTATGTGTGATCACTCTCATATTCAGTATGATTATCGGTTCTATGGCAGCCTTTGGAATTGCTCGTCTTCGTTGGAAATTGGCTAGATTGTCTCTTACCTATTTCCTTCTTGGAATGATGATTCCTGTACACTGCGTGCTCATTCCGCTATTTACACGATTTGCAAAGGTGGGTCTCACAAACAGTCTAATTGGACTGATTATCCCATACCTGACCTTCTCCTTGCCTATCACAATATTTATTATGGTGGGATTTTTTGAAAGCATGCCTAATGAATTAATTGAAAGCGCATGCATCGATGGAGCAACTATTTATGAGATTTTCTTTAAGGTATGTCTACCTCTTGGAAAAACAGGACTTTTTGTTACAGGTCTTATGACCTTTGTTGGTAACTGGAACGAGCTGCTCTTTGCAATGGTATTTATCTCCGACGATTTAAAGAAAACACTGCCTGTTTCTCTTTCAAAATTCGTTGGACCATACAACACCAATTACACTCAGATGTTTGCAGCTATTATCATTGCAATCATTCCAACAATCGTTGTTTACTGTGCATTTTCAAATCAGATTGTAGATGGTCTTACAGCAGGTGCTGTAAAGGGTTAAAAGAAATTATTAGGAGAATTTATTAAAAATGGCACAACAGAAGAAACCGCTTATTACAAATATTTTTACTGCAGATCCTTCTGCACATGTTTTTAATGACAAAATCTATATCTACCCTAGTCATGACATTCCTCATAATGGCGAGGACAATGACAACGGGGATGAATACCAAATGGAGGATTACCACGTGTTTTCCATGGATGATGTGGACGCAGAGGTAGTTGATCACGGCCAGGTGCTCCATCAGGATGATGTACCTTGGGTCAGTGAGCAGATGTGGGCTCCTGATGTGGTATATAAAAATGACACTTACTATTTAGTTTTCCCAGCAAGGGATAAAGAAGGAATCTTTCGTCTAGGAATTGCCACCAGCGCAAATCCTGAGGGCCCCTTTACTCCAGACGAAAGCTACATTCCTGGAAGCTTCAGTATAGATCCTTGCTCCTTCATCGATGATGACGGACAGGTCTATATATATTTCGGTGGACTTTGGGGTGGTCAGCTAGAGAAATACGTAGATGGCCGCTTCGTGCCAGAAGCCACCGAACCTCAGGCTGCTGAGCCAGCCGTTACCCCTAAATGTGCACTCATGTCGCAGGATATGCATTCATTTGCTTGCTCACCTAAAGATATTCAGGTGGTCACTGCCGACGGAACTCCCCTCCTAGCGGGCGATGAAGACAAACGCTATTTTGAAGATCCATGGGTGCACAAACATAATGGCAAATACTATTTTTCATACTCAACGGGTACAACCCACTATATAGTATATGCCATCAGTGATAGTCCCTTTGGTCCATTCGTTTATCAGGGACGCGTGCTAGAGCCAGTCTTAGGATGGACCACTCATCACTCTATTGTGGAATACCATGGCAAGAGCTATTTGTTCTACCATGATTGTGAGTTATCTAATGGAATCAATCATCGCCGCAATGTTAAGTTTTGCGAGCTGAATTATAACCCAGACGGAAGCATTCAAACTATCATTCCATAATATATTTCATTAAAAAATGCCCTTATGCAAAGACAATGCTTTGTATAAGGGCATTTTGCTATTTAGTTTCCATCCACTGTTTCGCATACTAGCAAATATCCATCCTGGTGACGAATATATGCTATATCTGCTTCTATTTCATTGCTGACTGTAAGAGTATTGAAGCCCTTTATTGTGGCCTGCTCCAAAGGATATTTAAAGCCTGCCATGGTAAGACCTGTCACCTCTGACATATATGGAAATACTGATACGTATTTACCATATTGCTCTGCTTTTTTAAGAACTAATTCTCCATTAGGTGGAATCATCTGCACTCTATTTACTGCATTTTGTAAATAAACATCTCTGCCATGCTCTAGTCCAAGGCCAAGAAGTGCAATGTTTCCAAGTGTGTGATCTATACGACCTCCAAGGGCTCCTAGAATCACAATGTCACCCTCAGTATTTTCGAAGGAATAGCGCAAGGCTGCCTCAATATCTGTGTCATCCTTTATAGGGTTGAGCTTGATAACATTTTTGTTTTCACGCATGAGATGCTCATAAAGCACCTCTCCTGCTGAATCAAAATCGCCTATTACCACATCTGGAATGATACCAGCCATATTTGTATTAAAATAGCCTCTGTCGCAGGCTATAATAGTGCGCTCGTCCTTTTCGTAGGTATTTACAACGTCGCGAATCCACTGTCCTTCTACGGGCATTGCTCCTATAATAAAGGTAATCATTACTGCATCCTTTCTAGAAGAGCATCTACATTTGCTTTTACATCACCCTTGAATACAGCTGAACCTGCAACAATAATATTGGCGCCTGCTTCTAATGCCGCATCAATGGTGTCCACATTTATGCCGCCATCTATCTCTATATCTATCTTTATATTTTTCTCTTCGCAAATACGAGAAAGCTCCTTTACCTTTTCAAGGGTATAAGGAATCATCTTTTGTCCACCAAAGCCTGGATTTACACTCATGATAAGTACCATATCCACCTCATCAAGAACGTGTACAATCTCTGATACTGGTGTAGCTGGATTTATGGCAACACCTGCCATAGCTCCGCAGTCTTTAATTAAATTTATGCATGCATCTAAATGTTTGCAGGCCTCAGCATGAACAGTAATAATATCTGCTCCTGCCTCTGCAAAGTCCTTTATATAGCGCTCTGGGTCCATAATCATTAGATGTACATCAAAAAGTCTGTCCGTATATTTACGGATACTTCTTAGAACAGGTATACCGAAGCTAATGCTAGGGACAAACAAGCCGTCCATAACGTCGAAATGGATGTACTCGGCTCCTGCCTCGTCCACTATTTCAAGCTGCTCCTTAAGAATTCCAAAATCTGCTGAAAGAATTGATGGTGCTAAACATTTCACTGTCATTCTCCCTCTCTTTCTCGTATAACTAATGTCTATCTGTATTTATTGTTCTGCTCGTTTACCATTTCTGAATATATCTGTAGATAATTTTCGTATCTTGATTGAGCAATCAAACCCTCCTCAACTGCATCCTTTACTCCGCAATCTGGCTCCTTGTGATGAGCGCATCCAGTAAATCGACAATTTTCTGCCGGCCCAATAAATTCAGGGAACAAAGTGTATAGGTTTACAGGCTCTATCTTTGGAACAAAAATAGAGGAAAACCCCGGAGTATCCATTATATATGTATCTTCACCCAAGTATAAAAGTTCTGAATGTCTAGTGGTGTGACGACCTCTACCAATTTTTTCTGAAACCTCTCCCGTCTCCATAGAATGTCCATCTGTAAGAAGATTTACTATGCTGCTCTTTCCTACTCCTGATGGACCTGCAACAGTAGAAGTTTTCCCCTTTAAAGCTTCTTTTATTGGGTCTATGCCCCTCTCCTCTAAAGCAGAGGTAAATATAAGCTTATAGCCGGCTGGCTCATAAGTGCTGCGCATTTTTTCTTCAAAGCCATCCTCGGCCAAATCATCCTTGTTGAAGCAAATAACTACTGGAACGTCCTGCTCCTCCATCATGCACAAAAATCTGTCCATAAGATTGAGATTTGGTTCAGGATGATTAGTAGCAAAAATGAGCAATGCTTGATCGACATTTGCTACAGCTGGTCTAATTAACTCAGACTGTCGTGGTAAAATGTTAATAACATTGCCCTTTTTATCCTCCTCGTTGATAACGTCAATCTCTACGTCATCTCCAACGAGAGGCTTTATCTTATCTTTTCTGAAGGCACCCTTGGCCTTGCATTCATATATGCCAGAATCTACTACATAAACGTAGTAGAAACCAGCAATACCCTTAATTATTTTTCCTACCATTAATTAATTCTCTGTACCATAGATTGTTTCTGTCTTGGTCTCAGTCTTGTCTGTTAACTGCTGAGTCTCACCGGTAGCATCTACTGTGTATGTAGGTGTGTAGGTGTATGTGATAGTTAACTCGGACTTTGGAATATTAGATAATACCTTTGTCTCGTTCTTGTCTAATGTTCCAGTTGTATTGATTTCAGCAAATGAGAATGAACACTCACCATCGTATGGATTGGTGATGCTATAGCTGTATGTGGTCTCTTTCTTGCCTTTGCTGATAACAAGTGTGATGTTTGTGTTCTTTGCAACTACCTGGTCTGCTGCAACTGACTGGCTGATAACACAGCCGCTTTCGATGTTGTCTGAGTACTCCTGAGTAGTGCTTGTAACTACAAGACCCTTGTCTGTAAGGACCTGCTTTGCCTCTTCCTGAGTAAGCTCTACAACATCAGGAACTGTAACTGTCTCTGAGCTGTCTGTTGTCTTTTCGCTATTAGATGAGCTGCTAGAGCTAGATGAAGAGCTGCTAGAATCTGATGAGCTAGATGAGCCTGACTCCTCGCCTGCTACTGTAAGTCTGATAGAAGTATTAACTGATACCTCTTTGTCAGCAGCAACTGACTGACCTGTAACTGTACCGTCGTCATATTCTGAGCTGTCCTCGTAGCTGACTACGATTTTGTCCTCCTTGAAGCCTATGTCTGTAAGCTCCTGAACAGCTGTCTCATACTGCTCGCCAACAACATCTATCATAGTGACCTTTTTGCCACTGAAATTAAATAATCCAAAGATGTTTCCAAGTAAAGCAAATAGGATAACAACAATGGCGATAGCTGCTACGATACCTGAGATGGTCATAATCTTATCCATCTTTGAGTCTTCCTCGTCATCATAGTCATCATCATAATCATCGTCGTAATCATCATCATAATCGTCATCATAGTACTCATCTTCATACTCGTCCTCGTCATCGAAGTCATCGTTGAAGCTGAGCGCCTCTGCTGCTCTCTTTGCAAGACTCTCATCACGCTCTGGAGTGATTTTTGAAATAACCTGAGTCTTTCCAAGATCTGCATCTGCGATTGTAACGAAATCATCATTAGGGCTAACAAGTGCCTTCTTTAAGTCCATAAGCATATCCGAAATAGTAGGATATCTTCTGTCTGGGCTCTTCATAGTAGCCTTCATAATAATCTTTTCTAATGAAATAGGAAGATCTGGAGCGTATGCACTAGGGAGTACCATCTCCTCCTGTAAATGCTGAATAGCAATGGCAACAGTGCTATCTCCATCAAATGGAACACGTCCTGTAACCATCTCGTACATAACGATACCTAGTGAGTAAATATCACTCTTTCCATCTACAAAACCATTTCTAGCCTGCTCAGGTGATGAGTAATGTACAGAACCCATAACATCAGCATGGATGGTGTTTGATGTAGCAGCTCTGGCGATACCAAAGTCTGTAACCTTTACCTTTCCTTCTGTAGAAATGATAATGTTTTGTGGCTTTATATCTCTGTGGATAATGCCCTTTTGATGAGCAGCCTCAATACCTCTGCCCACCTGAATAGCAATACTGATTGCCTCTTTGAAATTTAACTGGCCCTTTTTCTCGATATAGGTCTTTAAGGTGATGCCCTCTACATATTCCATAACGATGAAATACATACCAGCCTCAGAACCTACATCATATATATTAACGATATTTGGATGCTCCAAACCTGCAGCTGACTGAGCCTCTGTTCTAAACTTTGCTACAAATGTAGCATCCTCTGAAAATTCCTGTTTTAAAATCTTGATAGCTACCTCACGGCCAAGGATGTGATCCTTTGCACGATAAACATCAGACATTCCGCCTGCGCCTACTCTATCAATAACTTCATATCTATCCGCTATAAATACGCCTTGTGTAATCATGTATTCTCCTTTATTCTGCCTCAACAATTATTGTAGAGACATTGTCCTTTCCACCGTTATTATTAGCCAACTCGACTAATTCAGTCACCTTGTTTTCAATAGTATCAGTAGATTTAAGAATCTTGAAAATGTCTTTGTCCTCAACCATGTTTGTAAGGCCATCTGAACAAAGTAATATCTTTTCTGTTCCTCTGAGCTTTACATCAAAGTAGTCTACAACAAGCGACTCCTCTGCACCTATAGCTCTAGTAATCATGTTTTTGCGATTGTCATTTTTAGCATCATCCTCGTCTAGCTCGCCGGTGCGTACCAGCTCTGCTACGACTGAATGGTCCTTTGTAATCTGGGTAAGTTTTGTTTTGTTGGCCACGTATAAGCGACTGTCGCCAACATTTGCCACATATAAATGTGAGTTTAAAACTGTGGCAACCACAATGGTGGTGCCCATACCCTTTTTAGTAGGATCACTGATTGCCTCGCCATGTATTACAGTATTGGCTCTCTGCAAAGCCTGCTCCAGAATCTTGATAGGCTGAATTTCAGGACATTTTGAAATCTCCTGTGTAACCACCTCGATACATCTATTGGATGCATAGTCCCCAGCAAGCTCGCCGCCCATTCCATCGGCAACAATATATAAATTTTGTAATGCGCCAACCGGTGTGTCTGAAACGTACACTGAATCTTGATTCATAGAACGCTTTACACCAACGTCAGTCAAAGCGAAACTTAACATTAATTAATTCCCTTCCGAAGGCGATAAATGCCTCTTTCTAAGCTGTCCACAGGCCCCGTCTATGTCGCGACCCATTTCCCTTCTAATAGTAGCATTATTCACATATTTTTCAATCTTTTTTTGGAACGCATAAGCCCTGTCCATGCTAGGTGAAACAAAGTCTCTTTCCTTGATTGGATTGACCGGAATCAGGTTTACATGACAGTTTAAATGACCTATTAATTTGCCCAATTCCTCTGCGTCTACATCTCTATCATTTACTCCGCCTACAAGCGAATATTCAAAGGTAATTCTGCGTCCTGTTTTGTTGAAATAGTACTCGCAGGCATCGATTACCTCATGGATGTCATATTTGTTTGCAATAGGCATAAGCTCCGCTCTCTTTTCCTGATTTGGAGCGTGGAGGGAAATGGCTAGTGTGATAGTCAAATCCTCATCTGCCAGCTGCTTTATCTTTGGAACAATGCCGCAGGTGCTGACGGTGATATTTCTCTGAGAAATATTTAGACCGTTTTCATCTGATAATAGTCTAACAAATTTTACGATATTATCATAGTTGTCCATTGGCTCGCCAGTACCCATAACTACCACATTGGATACTCGCTCTCCTGTGTCTCTTTGGATAGCATAAATCTGACCTAGCATCTCTGCCGGTGTAAGGTTTCTCACCCATCCGTCCAGTGTAGATGCGCAGAATTTGCATCCCATTTTGCAGCCTACCTGGGAACTGATGCATACGGAATTGCCATGCTTGTAGCTCATCCATACACTCTCCACCATCTGTCCGTCCTCAAGGGCAAACAGATATTTTCTGGTGGCATCTATCTTTGAAATCTGCAAATCGATTTGTCTGAGATTTCGATAGGTGCAATTGGCTGCTAGCTTTTCCTTTAGAGACTTTGGAATATTGTTCATCTCGTCATAGTTTAGAGCCAGATGTTGATGCATCCACTGATATAACTGCTTTGCTCTAAACTTTGGTTCTTTTAGCTCATTTACAACAAAATCTGTGAGCTCATTTAAATTCAAGGACCTTACGTCCACTAATTCTTTTTCATTACACATATAAAAAATCCATCATGATTTGAATCAGGCCATAATTGTTCCATGCTAACCATTGTAAACTCCGAATGTGAACATAGGAAGTTTTCTACCTGATTTTCATTTTCATCTTTGTTAATGGTACATGTGCTGTAGCACAAAGTACCGCCATCCTTTACATATCTACAAACAGTATCAAGAATCTGCTGCTGCAATGCTGCAAGCTCTTCAAGGGAATCCTCGGTCTGATTGTATTTTATATCTGGTTTTTTGCGAATAATACCAAGACCTGAGCATGGCAAATCCGCAATTACCACATCATACTGATTTTCTGATGCCTCGTCAAATACGGTGGCATCCCACTGCTTTGCGCTGACATTTGTGGCTCCTGTGCGAGAAATATTTTCCTGAATCAAGGCCACCTTTGAGTCTGTGAGATCTCTGGCATCAACTGTGCCCTCGCCTACTAGCTCTCCACAATGAAGCGCTTTTCCACCAGGCGCTGCGCACACATCTATGACCTTATCCCCAGGCTTTAGGCCTGCCTTGTAAGGCACCAGCTGTGATGAATAATCCTGAATATAGAAAAGACCCTCATCAAATTCAGGAATAGCCCCAATGGAATCGTAGCCTGAAATGTAGCAGGCGCTTTCTATATTATCGCATTTACGAACTGTGATACCTCTTTTGCCAAGCTTTTCCGCCAAATCATCACGAGAAATCTTTTGAAGATTAACTCTGATGCAAAGCTCCTCTGACATAAAAAATCCCTTTAGGATACTTTCTGTTGTGTCAGCACCGTAATCTGCAGTCCACTTATCCACAATCCACTGAGGCATGGAATATTTTGTCCCCAGGTCATTGAATTTAACATTACCTTTATCCCTGGAAATGTTTCTAAGTACACCGTTTACAAAGCCTGATAGTCCTGAAAAGCCTCTTTTCTTTGCCAGCTTAACATACTCATTGCAAGTGGCTGAATCTGGAACAGAATCCATGTAATATATTTCGAAGGCACCCATTCTGATAATTGTACGAATGAGTGGCTTCATTTTTTTGACCTTTGTCTTGGAATAACTATTGATGATGTGATCCAGCTGAAGCATGCGCTCCACTGTTCCG
>JAILKL010000003.1 GCA_024693775.1 Pseudobutyrivibrio sp. | reverse complement strand
ATCGCCTTCATAAAGAAGAGCTTTCATTCTGTCGTTCCTGCGACCGCAGAAAAGATAGATACTTCCAGGTGTTGCTGGATTTTTACCGCTGAGACTGTATGCTAAAGCAGCCAGGCCATCAATACCACGCCTTAAATCCGTAAAACCTGTGCAAATATAAATATGTTTAAAGCCGGTGGCATCCTTAAGCATTTGATAGCACCTCCATCACTTTCCTAATGAGTGATTTAGGAGTTGCACTATTTATGCCAAGGCTTGCATTACCGATTTTTATTAACATTTCTATTTCAAAGCCATCAGAGACGCAAGATTTATTGTCCTGAGGAACTTCAGCGGGCGGTTGCAGCTCTACCAACTGAGGTGCCTGAGTTTCTATACAATGTTCTCTAATGGCTCTCAACCAATAGTAATACTGGGTTTTAGAAATGTTGTGCAGTTCACAGTATTCTGTGACCTTTAGACCGCTATCAAGACGATCTTTAATAACTTTTGCCCAATGTTGGGCCTTGATTTGTTTAGTAGCTAGTCTTGTATCCATGTACGTCCTCCTTCGAAAATGTTGTAAAAAGTCCGGCCGGACTTTTCACAACTATTATCTCATGTTGATTTACACTTAAAACTGACCCAGGATTTACGCTCAGAATTGAGCCACTAGATATAACAAGTAACTCCCGTTGTCATATATTATACTCGTTGTTCCTTGAAAATTTAATACTTAGAATTGACCCACCTCTTTAAGAAAAATACAATACTTTCCGTATATCAATTCGTATATACGGAAAGGAGAAAAAAGAGGTGAAAGACTTGGAAGATTGGGCAGCTGTACAGAAAGTGTACAAGCAAACTAAATCGAAACGCGCAACAGCTCAAATCCTTGGTATCTCACGCAACACAGTGAAGAAGCTTCTTGCGATGGATAAGCCACCGACTTATAACCGGAAAATCTATCATTCAAAAATTGATTCCTTCAAGGAGCAAATCATTGAATGGAGATGCGACCCTTATAACTTTAATGGCACAAGAATCTTTAGAGAACTGAAAGCTATAGGATATCAAGGTAGCATAGGACCTGTATATCGTTTCCTAAATAAGATTGATGAGGATGTTGGTTATCATATTAGCAAACGAGCTACTGTAAGACATGAAAGCCCGTGTGGCGACCAAGCTCAGTTTGATTGGACTGAGTATGAAGTTCTTGTTGGTTCACGTTACAGAAAGGTGTATTGTTTTGCTATGATTTTAGCGGCCTCAAGAAAGAAGGCTGTTTGCTTTTCTTTAAAATCTGATGCTGCAGCTATTTATGAAGCAATCCAAGAACTTTTTGACGATTTAGGTGGTGTTACATTGGAGTTGTTGATAGACAATCCTAAAGCACTCGTTTTAGAGAACAACCCTAGATCGGAAGCTGAAATCAGATACAATCCACATGCATTAATGGTTGCTAAACATTTAAATACTGAACTTAATGCATGTCCATGCTATTGGCCGAGAAAGAAAGGTAAGATTGAACGCCCCTTTAAGTACATTGAAGAACAGTTTATCAAAGGGAACTCTTTTGCAACTATGGAGGAACTTAATCATAGAGGTAAAAAGTTCGTAGATGATTGGTGCAATGAAACGCACACGACTACAGGGCGTATACCAAACCAACATTATCTACTGGAAGAGAAAGCGACATTGCTAGAGCTTCCTAAAACTCATTATCACATGGAAGCATTAAAAACTAGAAAGGTCAGCCCTGACAGCTTTGTAAGCATTGAAGGTAACAAATACAGTGTTCCGGTTACATATGTCGATAGAAATGTATTCTACAGGATTATTTATGGATTTCGAATAGAAATCTATGATAAGAATGAGCGACTAATATTGCGGCAGGAGGCATTTGACACAAAAAGGAATGTTCTTACTAATGATGAGCATTATGCGCAGATAGCTCCGAAGGTAAATACTTCTATACCTCAGATTCGAAGAGATTTTACAGAACGCTTTAGAAATGGTTCACGATATCTAGAAGCTGCAGGTCGTAGATTTGACCAACCAACGCATCATGCAAGAAGAATTCTTGAACTTCAAGAACTCTATGATGACAACGTCCTAGATTACTTTATTGGAGTAGCTATTGATGAAGACATGATGGATATCACATCATTTAGAGCGCTTCTAAGAGATTACAATAACGGCTATCGTACTCTACTAGATGAATCTAGAAATCAAGCACCTTCTAAAAATGAATTAATTCGTGATTGCAGTTATTACGAAGAATCAGCAAAGGAGGTAGCTAAATGAAAACATCAGATGTAGTAGACAAAAAGGCTTTTATCACTGAAAAGCTGAAGAAGTTTAAGCTGGTTGATATTCGAGAGCAATACGTTGACCTGATTGAAGAAGCTAAAACAGATAAGCTTGGTTATGAGGATTTCCTAATCAAACTTCTTATAGCTGAAGATGAAGGTAAAGAACAACGTAGAACGGAGAAACTTATTGCTAAAGCAAATTTTGACACGATAGCTTCTTTAAGCGAAATAGATTATTCGTTTAATAGGTCTTTGGATAAATCAAAAATTGAAGAGCTTGGCTCACTAAGATTTATCGATGCTAAAGAGAACGTAATAATCATTGGCCCTCCTGGAGTTGGTAAAAGCATGATTGCCACTGCTATTGGGAGAAATGCTTGTAAAGCTGGACACAAAGTAATGTTTGTGAATGCCAAAGAGCTTGTAGATCAGTTACACATTTCAATGATGAATGGACGCTTGCAAGAGACATTAAAAGAACTCAAAAAGGTAGATTTATTAATCATCGACGAATTATCCTACATAAAAATGGATAAAGAAAAAGAGAGCCTATTTTTCCAGATCATTCGCCAACGATACGAAAAAGGCTCCCTCATAATTACAACTAATCTTCCAATGGGAAGATGGGATGAATTGTTTACCGGCCAGCTTGCCGCTACTGCAATTCTTGATCGAGTTCTTCACCATTGTCATGTTCTAAGTATAACGGGCGATAGTTATCGTGTCAAAGGGTCAAAAAAGAGTATTAAAAAATAAAAGGAAAAATAAATGAGTAGAATTACAAAAGATCAACTGCAAGACTTTGCAAAAGTTTACAACGAACAAGGCAAAGCAGAGCTATATAATAAACTAAAAAATAATTGCGAAGTAAAAAATCCAGCCTGCATACTCAGAAGAATGAAAGCTGAAGAGACGCTTGGATTTGATGAAGCACTTAATAAATTTACATTTCATAAGCCTATCGCGGAGGATGTGTTTTTGAGCTTTGATGAGTTATGCGCACCTCGGCAGGAACTGGTACAAGTTAACCAAACAGCTGTTGAATCGACTAAGACGGTAGCTATGGAAAAGCTAATTCAGGAGCTTATTGGCGACAAGCTATTAGCCATAAGCAGATATGTAAATATGAATGTTTCAGATAGAACCATTATTATTGACAGGACATCCCTCCAAAATGATGGCTATCAAATAATTGCTCACTAAGAGGTGGGTCAAAACAAAGTATAAAATTTGGGAATAACATAAAAACTGACCCATCCAGCGAAATCATCGCTGGTGGGTCAGAACTAAACGTAAAAGTGGGTCAATTCTACTTGACAATCAACATCTCAATAAGGACGGATTTACTGTAGGAGCTGGTTATTTACCATTTACGTTATTATTTAATTGGTCTTTATCTCAAAATTAAATTTTGAATTCAAATTATATAAAAATAGATTCCACTACGGGAATCTATTTTTCATCATTTTTTTATCCCCTTTACATAACCTCAATAACACTTTTTAACAATAACTGCAATAAACGATAATGACAATATATTATCTAGGCTCATTCCAGCTACTCTCCACCCCATCCGGCGTCCCCATAAACTCTTCCATAGTAGCCGAAGTCTCTGAACTAATTCCATCACGCTTTAATACTGCCTTTACAGTATCTACTATAATCTGGCAATCAAGTCCAAATGAAATATGACGTGCATACCACACATCCATGGCGAATTTGTCTTCCCAGCTGACCGAGTTACGGCCGTGGGCCTGGGCGTAGCCGGTGAGGCCCGGACGGACATCGTGGCGGTGGCGCTGTTCCTCGTTGTAGCGTGGAAGATAGCGGACCAAAAGCGGACGTGGACCGATGATAGCCATATCACCTACCAGGATATTAAATAACTCTGGGAGCTCGTCTAATGATAAAGCTCTAAGAAAACGACCGTATTTGTTTAGACGGACCTCATCTGGCAAAAGTTCCCCATTTGCATCACGGCGATTGTCCATGGTTCGGAATTTCACCAACTTAAACACACGCTCATGAAGGCCTGGTCTGTCCTGTGTGAAGAATGGATTTCCTCCCATGAATATTGCGCCTAAAATGATTAGTATTAAAAGTAAAGGGGACAGAACAACTATCCCCACTAATGCTAATATGAAATCTATTAATCTTTTAAAAAACTTTGCGTACATGCAGCTTACCTCTGAAATCACAATTAGTATTTATAAAAGCTTCTTTCTCAACGCTTCTATGCTATCTACCGAATCCATAAAATCGTCATCTTTGAAATAAAGGCCATCTGTATTCTTCATCCAGATCCACTTCATACCAAGTTGCTTTGGAGCCTGGAAGTCTTTGTTTACATTATCGCCCACATATACCATGGACTCGAATGGCATTCTCCATCTGTTCTGCATAATTCTAAATGATATGTCGTTTGGCTTTCTGAACTGTGTTCCTCCAAGCTCATCAGTGATGATAATGTCATCTACCAACTGCTCTAAACCAAATGCAGCAATTTTATTTCGCTGCCCTTCAGGACGGCCATCTGTGATAATGCCTATTTTATATCCTTTATCACGAAGCTCCTTGAGCATATCAGCAACTCCATCATATAGCTTTATATCTGGCTGCTGATTGCGATATACCTCAAGACAAGCATCTTTTTCAGATTCTCTACCAAGGTCATTCAGATATGAATCAATTGCAGGTTTGCCTTCTTCAAAATATCTCCAAAGCATATCTGCAGCTCCACTGACACCAAGATATTCTTCTATCTTCGCATAGCCTGAGCGAACATAATCTTTCTCACCATAAAGAGTGTCGTCCAAATCAAAAACAACGCCCTTAATATCATAGCTATCTCCATCCGAGATACATACGCTATCATCAAAGCGACTGTAAATAGCATTGTCCTCTATAATACCTGTATATTCCTCTACTGCCTCACCGCAAAGTAGCTTTAAAACAACTTCAGCCGAACGAGCTCCAGCTTTCATTGAAAGTGGTGCGCCTCCGCCATAGCGTGGATTGATTTCGATATAGTAGTTATCCCCTGTTACTTCATCCTGAATCAGCTGAACTGTCATAGGGCCACATGGTTTGAAGCCAGCAATAAGCTTACGGCTTTCTTCTATCATGACAGAGTCCATGTGAATCTGAGTTTTCAATACTTCACCTGCACGCACCTGCATACGCTCACGTGGTGTGATAAAAACTGGATTGCCCTCAAAGTCACAAAAGATATCGATAGTATATTCACGACCTGATACAAAAGGCTGAATAATGTAATCGTCTACCTGATGCGCATAGACCTCTAGCTCTGATGCATCCTCTACTTTGAATGCATTGATACTACTGCTTCCATCCTTTGGCTTAATAAAACAAGGGAATCTGTCATCGTATTTACGATAATCATTGTATGTCTTTGGAGCTTTTAAACCGCAGCTTTCAAAGAACTCTCCTGTGTTGTTTTTATCACGGCAGATGGTAATTTTATCTGGTGCGCTTATCAACACACGTGTACCAATCGCTTTAAACTTATCCACGTTTTGAGATAATACCAATAAATCCGTGTCGATAGTTGGAATAAGTAAGTCGATATTATCATTCTTGCAGATCTCAACTAAGGCATCGATGTACCCAGGATCTTTCATGGCACAGACCTTGCGTATGTAATCGCAGTATGCAAGTGCTGGTGCTGTTCCAGCCATATCTGCGCCGTATATTTTAAGATTTACGTTTTGACAAAGAGCTGCCTGTCTATATGCTCTTAGTAGCTCAATTCTACGGCCAACGCCTGTAAACAATATATGTATTTCTTTCATATTACTCCAATCAAAGACTAAAATAGTTTTGTTTTTATTGTATTTATGGTATCAGCAACAACTGCACGCTTATCGAATAAGTCTAACATGCGCTTTCGACCTGCAAGCCCCATTTCCTCGCGTTCATCAGCTGAAATGAAGCAAAATTTTTTCATAGTTTCATAGAGCGATTGCACATTCTGCTTCTCTACTAAAAATCCGGATACGCCCTCTTCCACCGACTCCATGCAACCATGGATGTTTGTGGTAATAACAGGTCTACCGCAAGAAGCGCACTCCAGATTGGTATTTGCCATACCATCATGCCAAGATGGAAGGACAAAGCAATGACTCGCTTTGATAAATGGCCTAACATCACGCTGGAACCCATGATATGTAAGCCAGCCTTCATTCTGATATTGTTCAAGAATAGGGGTGTAGTCTTCCTCACACATACCTACCACATCCAAATGGCAATTGATACCATCAGCAAGAAGTTTTTTCATAGCTTCGAATGATTCATCAATGCCTTTTTCCTGCATTACTCTGGCCACAAACAAAAACTTCGTCTGCTCTGAATCCTTTGGATATGGCAAAAGTGAAAACTGCTCTGTGTTGACACCAGCTCCCATAAGCACGTGTGTTTTTTCCTTTGGAACGATTTTGTTTTCAAGGAAGATTTGCTGATTCTCAACATTTTCAAAGAAACAAACTCCAACCTTCTTTAAGGCTATTTTATATAAGGTCACAACAAATTTTTTCAGCAAGCCTTCCTTTTGGAACGCAGTACCAAGACCAGTAATGTTGACCACATAAGGAATGCCCGCTATACGACATGCTAAGCCACCATATATGTTTGGCTTGATTGTATATGTAATAACAAAATCTGGTTTAACATCTTTTATTATCTTTTTATATAGTTTGAAGAGGCCAAAATCCTTTACTGGATTCATTCCTCTACGCTCCAATGGTGTATCAATGAACTTGCATCCAAACTGGACTAAATCATCCACCTTTTCACCATATGGTAAAGCTATATGTACTTGGTTATCCTTTAGCAATTCTTTTATAAGATCCTTACGGAATTGGTAAAGACCAACATCGTTGTTGGCTATAATTAAAATATTCATGTTTATTTGCTAGCGCATGGCGCTTTGAAGCTCCTTTAATTATTCGAAAAAATAAGAAGGATGAATTATCATCCTTCTCAGACTAACACTATTATATCACATTAATAATGCACATTAACACTTCTATGCATATTCGCATAATCATTTCACCATTTTACATTTCGTTTATTTAGAGATATGTTTATATGAAACATTTTTTATTATTCGATAGCCACCTTAAAGATATTTTTTGCTGTAGAAATAATACATACTAACACATTGCAATTATAGTCTCGTACAATATAAACTGTCTAAACGATAGACATCATTACCGTCTCTTAATAACATGAATAAGCCGATTGAATGGACTCACATTGTTCTCCATATGCCTTTTCATCTGGAAAATAATATCCATCTATATAATCTGATATGCTCAAAACTCTATATCCTCTTGGATTATTATTAACTAACCTTTCATCTAGGCTTGTTAATCTATTATTATCCATTTGAATTGCTTTCAATTCATCTATCAGTCTGCTCAAAATCGTCCCTCCCTAGTAAAGATCATCCCTTGATATCTATTTAACTTTTTAAACTCTTGTGCCATCGTGTAAAAACTCATTATATTCTTTTCAATATCTTCATCTTGGCCAAAATCATCTACAACAAGTTTCAAGTCCTTTAATATCTCCATATTTAAAGGACGTCCATGTGCTTTCCATTTTTTATAGTCACCTAAACCTTTAGCTATTTCCTCTGCTCTTGCTGTTTTTTCATCATCTGTAACCACTTTCCCACTAGATTTATGTCTCGTCCAGTCTTTAAATTTATATTTTACTAACCACTTTTTTAATAAGTCTACAGTTAAATCACGTGCCTGCTCATAAAAACTAATCTCTGCTAAATCAAAATCTTTCAGTATCAAATACTCGGCATCAGAAATTGTTCCCTTACGTGCTTTTTCTAATAATTTATCTATCTTATCTAAATACCCTAGCGCTGGAACATATCTTCCCTCTTTATTCCTAACTTGTGGATCAATTGGACCTAACACAGAATTGTAATTCATATATATTTTATCACCACTCATACATAATATCGTCCCAGCGCTATATGCATGATCCGGAATAAGAAAGTTCACAGTCTTATAATTATATCTCAAAATATTAACTAGTCTTTCGGCAGAATTTGCATCACCACCGTTTGTTGTCAGCATGATAAATACTTTCTCTTTTAAGTCACTTTTATCTTTCAAACGGCCTATCTCATCAATTACAATTGTATTCAAATCGTCTGCTATAGGACCATCTATATAAATCAAGTCTGCATCATAATAATTTTCCAAATATACAATTATATCAATCAATTTATCATTAATAATTTTACCTATATACATAACTCTCCCCTTTATAATTTTTACATATAATCTATGGAATCGGAAAACTTGAATCAGCTTCAAGAGGTTTAAAATATCCTTTGATACAATTTGGGTTCACAATACATATTTGAATATGTGTTTTTTCCTGAATTGCAGCCCCTTCATACATTGGTTTTCCCTCGGTAAACACTCCTCGAACTGAATCAAATCCTTTTCCACTTTTTGTCTTTAATTCATGTGCTGCTTGTATAACCGCACAATCCAAATTCCTTAACAGTATGTCCTCTGTTTCTCTTCCCTTTTTATTAATTGGTAATTCAACCTGTGCCTTTTCCGATACTAATACTAAATAATCATAAGCTGTTTTTAGTATTTCATTTGAAGAATAATCTGTTAAATTTAAGCAATTCCCCAAATCTATAACAGCTCCAATTACGCTCGCCTCATCACCATATCGGGAAACAGCCCAGTCCTTGGCTCTTTCATAGCTATTTTCCCAGAAATAAATTCCATTACCTAGCCAATCATATTTATTTGTACTCTTCTTAAGAGGGATGTTTTTAATAATTACATCATCATATACACTTTTTTTGCATCCATGAAATCCTAATACAAGATTAGGCAGTTTATTATATAATTCCATCTATTCACTCAAAATAATTTCCATTAACTATATTTACCTTTTGTTTGCCATTTTTATATAGTACACCCATATTTTTTAAGATTTCAATAGATTCTTCCTTTGCTTTTTTCTTTGACATCTTTTCAAGTCTTGATGAGCAATCATTATATGTATCTCGCATTTCTCTTATAACTTCATATGAAATATTTCCCATTCTTGTACCCCTTGATCTTTCGTATCATCTATGTATGTATTTTAGCATAACAGTATACATTTATTGTGAACTTTGTTATTTGTTTAACATTTTATCCAAAAATATTTTTCACATACTAAAATTTTATTATTTACACCCTGTAATTGAATCCAACTATAGATAGCCCAACGGGCTGTCTATACATTACTCATACTTATTCAAATCGTAAATGGTAAATAACCCGCCACCATGAAAAATTAATGCCGTCCACAAGGACGGCACGGGATTTACCTTGTTTTATTTTTTCGACATTCGTCGGGAAGTTTATCCGACCATGGCATCAGATCAGCTAAGACATCTTCTGGAACATTGTTCCTTGGATACTCTTTCAGCTGGCTCAAAAGATATGAGAAGTACTCATATGGCTTAAGCCCGTTAGCCTTAATTGTTTCTGCAAGGCTATACATCATAGCACTAGCCTCGGCTCCATTCTTGGAATCGATTATCTGCCAGATCTTTTTACCAACGCAGAACTTTTTAATGCTACGTTCAGCATCGTTGTTATCAAGAGGTAGCTTTGGATCATCCAAGAACACGCGCAGATACTTTTCCTGGTTTCGCGAATAATTAAGTGCAGTTACCAATTTTGAACTTTTATCCAATCCTGGATTTAAGAGTGTTTCTTTTATCCACGCAAAATAAGCATCTACAAGAGGCTTTACCGACTTCTGTCGATTGTCTAAAACATCCTCTTCAGATGATTCTTTATATTTGTTATCTATGTGATAGATATAATCAATCTTTTTGATGGCTTCAGCTGCAATCTCTTGAGAAGGAGACAATGCTTGTTTTTTCTTGGCGGCTTTTACGATTTCCGCAAACTTGCGCTTCGCATGAGCCCAGCAACCTGCCACCTTTAAATCATCAGGTCTTCGTCTTGCCAGTGTATGGTATGATTCATACCCATCTGTAACAAGAATGCCATGATACTCTTTGAGGTAGGCATCTGGAGCAGCCGCACCTCTGGTTCCTGGATATTCATACAGGAATACTGGAGGATTGTCATCTCCACCGGTGGAATGGTACACCCACATGTATTGTTTGCCATGTTCAGGCATTGTAAAAGGTGTCTCATCACAGTGAATATGATGGCTTTTTAACAGCTCCTTTTTGAACATGTCATGTACAGGACCTAGGTAGTAACGATTGATTCGTATCATCCAGCTTGACATGTCCTGCCTTGGTATATTTACATCCTGTCGCAGGAATTCTTCTGAAAGTCTGTTTAATGGAACCGCATTTACATACTTTGCATTAAATACTGCCGCGGCCAATTCAGGAGAAACAATGCTGTGAGGTAATAATCTTGCAGGAGCTTTACCTCTTACGATTTTTTCTTTATCCTTATAGACCTTTACTACGTGCTTGATTACAAGAAACTTACTAGGAACATATTTAAGCTCACTGTATTCCTCATCATCAAGCCGCTTCCATCCGTTAGGGAAAATAGCATTTAACTCTTCTTCTGATAAATCATGTACAGCTACTTCAACGTCAACATCAACGATGTTTTGCTGACGTTTTCCTGGTTTCTTTCTGGAGTATGTAATAACCTCTTCAATTGGAGTCTCTTCAGGAAGCTCATCAGGAACAGTAGCTTCAGCTTCATTAAAGATAAGTGTGCCATCAAAATCAAATGCCATCTGACCTGGAATCGAAAGATTCTTTTCAGACTTAGAACCGAATCTCTGCTGAGTAAGAATAGCAACCTGCTCCTTTAAATCGGCTACAAGTTTCAAAAGGTCTTCATTCTGCTTTTGCATCTGCTCAAGCTGCTTCGAATTGTTTTCATTTTGGGCAGACATTAACTCAAGCTGATTAGACATAAGTGATATATTTTGACTCATTTGAGAGCACAAAATAACCACCGCTTCCCTAGGCAGTTTATTCAGTTCATCCATTGAAATGACACTGTTTTCCATACATTTATTATACCATAACAGCAGCTGAAAAACCGCATATTTTCGGCATTTCTGAGGATTTTTAGACCAATATTTTAATGTCAATCTGCTATATAAAAATGGAGTCAAAAGACATCCAGATTTACCTCTGAAATGGATTTTTTCTGCTCAATAGCCAGGCCATCCATTAGCCACCTGAACTGTTGCTCAGAAATAGATTTTGCTTCCTGTTCAGTGCGTGGCCATTGTAAATGGCCATTAGCAAAACGCTTGTAACATAGAAGCCAACCATCGCCTTCATAAAGAAGAGCTTTCATTCTGTCGTTCCTGCGACCGCAGAAAAGATAGATACTTCCAGGTGTTGCTGGATTTTTACCGCTGAGACTGTATGCTAAAGCAGCCAGGCCATCAATACCACGCCTTAAATCCGT
>JAILKL010000010.1 GCA_024693775.1 Pseudobutyrivibrio sp. | reverse complement strand
TAAGTATATAGGAGGAGTATACATGAAAACCAGAGAAGAAGCGTTAAGCTACGGCCTTACATTTCCTTATACATATCAGGAGGCGCCATTTCACGATCCAAATTGGCAGCTCATCAGAGTGAAGCCTAGTAAAAAGGCCTTCCTTTGGTCCTACGAAAAAGATGGGCAGATTTGTCTAAATCTGAAATGCGACCCGGAGTGGAGAGATTTCTGGAGACGCACCTATGATGCTGTGCTCCCTGGCTACCACCAAAACAAGGAGCATTGGAACACTGTGATTTTGGACGGCAGCATTCCGGATGATGATGTTAAACGAATGATTGCTGAAAGCTATGACCTTGTGACAGATTCTCCTACAAAACGTATATACGAAGCAGTGAAACGTATTCCGCAGGGGAAGGTAGCAACCTATGGTCAGGTGGCCGCCATGGCAGGCAATCCTAAAATGAGCCGAGCTGTAGGAAATGCCCTCCACAAAAATCCGGATTTTGAAAATATTCCATGCTTCAGAGTGGTAAATTCCAAAGGCGAGCTGGCTGGCGAGTATGTGTTTGGCGGAGCCTGGGCTCAGAAGGAGCTATTGGAGGCCGATGGAATTGTCGTCCAAAACGGAAAGGTAGATTTGGATAAATATGGAATCGAAATCGAATAAGGAAAAAATTATTACACATATCAAAAATATTATCGGGATTTTTTTGAAATATTTAAAATACTCCGTAATCGATGGAATTATTATCGCAGTTGCAAACTACATTTTTATGCTATACATGAAAATGCCTTGGAAAATTGGAATTTCTATTTTGATGGGCATAACCAATCTGATACCAAGTGTAGGACCAGTAGCTGGAGCAATAGTTGGTGGCGTAGTCTTGGCATTTTATGATATCAAACAGGCACTATGGTTTTTAGCATTTACTGCTATTTTTCAAACAATAGATGGACTTATTATAAAGCCAAAACTATTCGGCGACAGCTTTGGAATATCAGGCGTATGGATGTTGATAGCCATGATTGTCGGAGGTGGCGTTTTTGGTGTTTTGGGAATCATTTTTGTGGTACCTGTAGTTGCCATAGGAAAATATTTGATAAAAAATGTTTACCTGCCATATAAGCATAAGGACGATTCAAGCCAGGAATAATATCGTATTTACGGAATTAATAAATAGTAGGAGAATAGAAGGATGAAGGTGGGATTATCTGCTTGCTCAAATGGGCACAGCAAAGAATGGGCATATCAAATCGATGAGTTGGAAAAAATACTTTCTGATATGGGAATCGAGTCGGTCAGAGCCCCTCATATAATCTCAAAGGTAGACGAATTTAGCGGCAGTGATGAAGAGAGGGCTGCTGATTTGATGAGCTTTTATCAGGATGATTCTATAGAGGCTATTTATGATATCTCCGGCGGAGATTTGGCTAATGGAGTTTTGAAATATCTTGATTTTGATGTGATTAAAAAAGCTGACAAGACATTTTGGGGCTACAGCGATTTATCTACTATCGTAAATGCGATATACACCATGACAGGAAAAGCTTCTGTGTTATACCAGGTAAAAAACATGGTGTATTCGGATGATGCCATTTTGAAAAATAGATTCAAGGAATATGTGAATGGGGAAAACTCATCATTGTTTGATTTGAAGTATGAATTTTTGCAGGGAAGTGCCATGGAGGGCATTGTAGTTGGCGGAAATATCAGGTGCTTCACAAAGCTTGCCGGCACACAGTATTGGCCTGACATGAAAGGAAAGATTTTGCTTTTAGAGTCATATGGCGGAGGCTGTGGTCTGATTGCTACTTTATTTGCACAGTTTGAGACAATCGGAGTATTTGATGAGGTGGCGGGAGTGCTTCTTGGCACCTACACAAACTACGAGAAAGAAAATCTCCAGCTGAGCGTATATGATTTGCTAAAGATGCATATCAGTGAAAATCTGCCAGTAGCTGCCACAAGAGAAATCGGCCATGGATTTGATTCGAAGGCTATTGTGATTGGAGAAAATCTAAAACTGATAAAGACATAGTAATAATAGAATTTTTCTTTTAATGTAAAAGGTGTTGACTTTGCCCTTGGGGCAACCCTTAACATATGACCTAACAAGAAAACACATAAGAAATAGATGGCATTATGAAATAAAAATTGTCATCAGGGGAGATCGCAAAGCAGGCAGAAATGTCACCTAAGGCACTGCTTTCAGAACATTTTGCTCGATTCGAAAAGTGGCATTGCCATGTCTGATCATATTTGAAAGTGCCGTGGCTCTTTTAGACAGGATGTTTAAAAAATATTCGGAAGGGAAAAAGTATCTAAAAGATAACAGAAAAACCACCGAGGAGTATTTTGTTAGAGTGGTTCTCAAAGACGGACCATTTACCGTGAATATGGACATCGTATTCTATCATTGTTTCAAATAATAGGTTGATGTTATGCAGAGAGGAAGTTCAAAGAATGTGCAATGTTTATCGCTAGCGGAGAATAGTAGAAAATGCATCCCAACGGAGAAAAAAGTATTTGGGATGCATGCAAAAAATAGTGTATGCATCCAAAAAAGAGAAAAAAAGTATTTGGGATGCATACTCTCTGAAATGCAATAAGACTGATGCATCCCAAAATATAAAAAGACGATATGGGATGCATTATGACAGGGGCTAGAGGAAAAATCGCAGGTTAGATACACCGTTAATAGTAATAAATATGGCATTCCTGACCAAACTTAATCTTATGATAAAATATATAGTAAGACTTCTTGTGGGCTACTTAAGGAAAAAGCCCACAAGAACCTATCCTAATTTAATTAGTGAAAAACTGCTTAATATCAAGCAATGTATTAACACATGCATATAATTTAGTCTTTAATTCTTCGTCAGGTTCTGTCAAATCAGGAACCATCACAACATTACAACCTGCACCATGGGCACTCATGCAGCCGTTTGGTGAATCCTCCACAGCTATAGTATTCTTTGGATCAACCTTAAGCTCTTTGCAGGCATAAGCGTAAATATCAGGTGCTGGCTTTCCAAACTCAACCATGTCTGCACACACTATGGCATCAAAATATTCGTAAAGGCCAATCTTTTTGGTGTAACGCTCTGCTCTATCCTTATCGTTTGCCGTTACAAGCGCCACAAAGATATTATTATCCCTTAACCATTTTAGTATCTCCTTAGCCCCCGGCTTAAGT
>JAILKL010000087.1 GCA_024693775.1 Pseudobutyrivibrio sp. | reverse complement strand
TTAAATGCATTGCTTGCTAGAAATGAGCTAAAGGGAAAGGCACTTAGCTGTTATCATTTGGGCTTTGTAATAGGTCCTTGCTTAAATGCCAGCGGCCGACTAGACACTGCCAGCAGAGCTATAGAGCTTTTGATGGAGACTGATGAGGCAAAGGCACTTGTAATGGCCAATGAATTGGTTGAGCTCAATTCAGAGCGAAAGGCCATGACACAGGCAGGCCTTGACAGAGCTTATGAGCTTATTGAGGAGGATGGCCTTTATAATGATAGAGTCCTTGTTATCTACATTCCTACCTTGCACGAGAGCTTGGCAGGTATTGTGGCAGGCCGTATTCGCGAAAAATACTCAAAGCCAGTCCTTGTTATTACAGACGCTGAGGAGGGGGCAAAGGGCAGCGGTCGTTCTATTCCTGCCTACAACATGTTCGAGGCCCTCACTGCGGTAAAGGACGTGTTTACAAAGTTTGGTGGACATCCTATGGCAGCAGGTGTTTCTCTTCCTACAGAAAAGATAGATGAGCTTCGCCGTAGATTAAATGAAAACTGTACCCTTACAGAGGATGATATGCAGGAAATCATAAAGATTGATTGCCCTATGCCACTTTCATATATTACAGAGGATTTGGTGGACTCCATAGATATGCTTGCTCCATTTGGCACGGGCAATCCAAAGCCTATCTTTGCCCTAAAGGATATTCCTGTAGTTAGCTGCGCATACATCGGCAAGGAGAGCCAGTATCTTAGATTAAATATTTTAAATGAACAGGGTCAGGGCATGACAGCCCTCATGTTTAGAGGCGTTCCAGAGTTTGAACAGACTGTTATTGCAAAGTATGGAGAGGCCGCTTGGCAGGGACTGTTTTCGGGTCGCAGCAGCCAGGTAAAAATGGACATTATTTACGAGCCTAGCATCAACGAATACAAGGGTAATCGCACGGTCCAAATTATAATAGAAAATTTCAAGTAACACCCCCTTGGTTTATTGAATAAACCCTTAAAATACACTACAATGATAGTTATTCTAGGACAAAAAGGAGAAGGTGTTATGGCTAGTCAACAGGAGTATTCATTCAAGTCGTCAGACGGACATTCTACTATTCATTGTAGAAAATGGGTTCCATCAGGGGAGATAGTTGCTGTATTGCAGCTTGTTCACGGTATGGTGGAATATATTGAAAGATATGATGAGTTCGCCAATTTCATGGCAGAAAAGGGATATTTAGTTGTTGGACATGATCACATTGGACATGGCCATTCTGTAGAAAAAGATGAGGATTTAGGAGTGATGACAGGTGCTCATCCTTCGGATTTCATGGTGGATGATATTTACACACATTATTCCATGACAAAAAAGGCATATCCAGGAGTTCCATATTTTATTTTAGGACATTCTATGGGTTCATACATGCTTAGAAAGTTCTTATCCGTAAAGTCAGCTTATCTAGAGGATTTGTCAGGTGCTGTTATTATGGGTACAGGTCAGGAGTCTGCAGGAACATGTGTAGGCGGTTTGGCAGTCATAGGGCTTTTATCATTAATAAAAGGAAAGAATTATCGCTCTACATTTGTTAGAGATATGACCTATAGTGCTCCATATAAAAAATACGATTGCTATGGCAAGGATTACTCAAAGTCATGGCTTTCAAAGAACATAGAGAACGTAGACAAATACTATCACGACAAGTATTGCACATACACATTTACACTCAACGCTTACAAGGGTCTTGTGGAGGCCACAAAATATGCATGCTCTCCAGAATGCCCACGCAAGATGCGTCAAAATGTTCCTCTTCTTGTGATTTCAGGTGAGGCAGATCCAGTAGGAGCCTTAGGAGAGGGCACAAAGGCAGCTGCAGATGCTTTAAAGGCAGCTGGAATAAAGGATGTTACTTTAAAACTATATCCAGGTGACCGACATGAGATACTAAACGAATTAGACAGGGATAAAGTTTATGATGATATTTACATGTGGCTTGATGCACACAAATAATTTTTAGGGAGCAGTTATGGACAATTTGGAGCATTTGATCACCAGATCAATCAAAACTTACTACAAAAATAGGTTACGAGCTCCTATCATATTTATGGTTATTTTGCTTTTGGTAGGCTTTATTTGGCCTATCAACAAGATGATTTCTCCTGATTTATATCAGGAGGAGGATATCAGTCTTCACGAGCTATACAATCAAAAGGATTACTATGGCAGATACATGCTAAAGGATCTTTATTTTACCGGATATACCAGCAAATGGTTGGACGAAACTAGAGGATACTATTACTACACTATGATCAATTCAGAGTGTGTAATAGTCCTTCTAGATCCGGAGACCTGTCAGCAGGGCGAGCCTACCATCAGTGATATTTGCATAAAGGGCCGTATCCTTTACGATTCTACAGCAGCTAGAACATTACTATCCAATTTAGCATCAGATTTACATTGGAGTGAGGAGGGCATTCTCACATCAGTATCCAGCTACACAATTTCCGAGCCGGATGCCACAGATATTCCTTCCTTGGCTATTCAGTTCATTTATGTTGTATTTGGTTTATTTTCTATAATTAGCATTATTATCTATATTGTATATATCAATTTTCCAGTACTCAGCCTTCCAGTACAAAAGACTAGAGCATATGGCAAGCCATCAGAGATTCTAGCAGAGGCTGAAGAAGAATTGGCTACATTGCCACAGCTGGCCACAGAGGATATGTTCATTACAGAGCACTATTTTATAGAAACTAGTAGCTATGGTGTTGCTATTGTGCCAATAGATGCTATAATTTGGATTTACAAGTACTCTACCATGCACAAATTCTTGTGGCATCATTTTTCTATTACATATACTTTGTATATCACAGCAGGAAAAAGACATTACATCAAATGCCCAAAGAACATCAAATCAGATATTGATGGTATTATTGACTACCTGTCTGAGGCCAATCACGACATTCTCGTAGGCTTCTCAGAGGAAAACCGATTAAAGGTAGAGGAAATACAAAACGATTTTGCAATAATTAGAAAGATTACAGGCTTTCTATCAAAGAGGGTTTAGTTTTAATGGAGGCTTATACAGGCTTTGCAGCTGTCTACGATCGCTACATGGATAATATTCCATACGATCAGTGGACAGAAAATGTTTTAAAGATATTCAAAAAATACAATATGCCAATGGAAATAGTCTGCGACTTGGGATGCGGCACCGGACAGGTGACCAAGCGTCTTGCGGCAGCAGGCTATGATATGATTGGTATAGATGTTTCCTATGATATGTTAATGGAAGCGATGAGCGATGAGGATTCCCAGGGAATCCTTTATCTGTGTCAGGATATGCGTTCCTTTGAGCTTTATGGAACAGTTGGCGCAGTGGTCAGTCTCTGCGACAGCATCAACTATCTCAGAGATACAGACGAGCTTCTTACAGTATGCAAATTAGCAAACAACTATTTAGATCCAAAGGGATTATTTGTTTTCGATGTAAAGACAGTGCACTATTACGAAAAGCTTGGCAGCAGTGTCATAGCAGAAAATCGCGAAGAGGGCAGCTTTATTTGGGAAAACGACTACAATCCTAAGACTCGTGACAATGGATATTTTCTTACCATCTACGAGGAAAACGAAGAAGGAACCTTTGACAGATACGAGGAGGAGCACCTTCAGCATGGATTTACAATAGATGAGATTATAGATGCTATCAAAGCTAGTGGACTAGAGTTCCTAGAGGTAATGGATGTTGATACCATGTCAGCACCTACAGATGATAGCGAAAGGTTATATTTTATAGCAAGAGAGGTAAGTAAATGAGTGATTATATAGTTAGAGCAACAGCGGCAAATGATGCAATTAGAGCATTTGCCATCAACAGCCACGATATGGTAGAGGAAGCAAAGGATAGACATCAGACATCTCCTGTAGTTACAGCAGCCTTAGGAAGAATGCTTTCAGCAGGTTCTATGATGGGCGTTATGCTAAAGGGAGAGGATGATTTAGTTACACTTCAGATTCAGGGTAGTGGCCCAATGAAGGGTATCACAGTTACATCCAACAGCAAGGGTGAAGTAAAGGGTTTCCCAAATGTAGCTGTTGTTGATTTACCACCAAAGAATGGCAAGCTAGACGTAGGTGGCGCCATCGACCTTGGTATTATGAGAGTTATCAAGGATATGGGATTAAAGGAGCCTTATGTTGGTACAGTTGAGCTTCAGACAGGTGAGATTGCAGAGGATCTTACATATTACTATGCAGTTTCTGAGCAGATTCCATCATCTGTTGGACTTGGCGTGCTTATGAACAAGGATAATACAGTAAATTGCGCAGGTGGATTCATCATCCAGCTTATGCCATTTACACCAGAAGAGGTTATTTCGCAGATCGAAGAAAATCTTAAGACTCTTCCTTCAGTTACAGATATGCTTTCTTCAGGAAAGACACCAGAGCAGATGCTTGAGACAGTTCTTGCAGGTCTTGATGTAGAGTTCATGGAGACCTACCCAGTATGCTACAAGTGCGACTGCTCTAGAGAAAGAGTTATCAAGAGCCTCGCATCTCTTGGTAAGGAAGATATGGATGACATTATCTCAGACGGAAAGCCTGTAGAGGTTAAATGTCAGTTCTGTAATGAAGCTTACGAATTTACTATTGATGAGCTAAAAAGCTTCAGAAGAAAATAGTTCAGATTTATCTAACGATTGCGTCAAATAAATCTTTGATTTCGCAGAAAAGTTTAGTTGTTTTTGTTTTTTCAATTACTGTAAACTATTCTGCGGAGTGTTTTAAATTCATTTAAAGGAAAATGTAATGAGAAAGAATAAGAATAGTAAGGTAAAAGCTCATAAGCTATTCTTTGATAAAAAACAGAATAGTCTTATAAAAATTCTAGTTATTTTATGCGTCGTATTAGTCGTATATTTATTTGGATCATTATTCTTCAGAAGCCATTTCTACATTGGTAGCAAGGTAAATGGAGTAGGTGTTTCCTTCAAGACAGCAGACGGCGCTTACGAAAAGATTTTAGCTAGCGCAGACGGATACAACATTAGCTTCGTTGACAACGACGGAAATGAAATCACAGAGGTTAGCTCAAAGGACCTTGGAGTAGCAGTAAACTACGAGGTAAATCAGATTCAGGATATCCTAGACAAGCAGGTTGGATTCAACTGGGTGCTTAGAATGTTTGCACACGCAGACAACTATACAGCCACAGGAAATTCCTATGATGAAAACAAGGTTCAGGCAGTAGTCGACAGCCTAGACTTCAGTGATCAAAAGTCTACAAAAAAATCAGAGGATGCCAAAATCGAATTCAATGGTTCTGAGTTTGCAATAGTAGACGAGGTATACGGAGATGTGATTGATGCAGAGGGTATCAAGGACGCCATCATCTACGCAGTAGAAAATCTTGAGGATACCATTAGTATTTCTGATTGCTATCACAAGCCAGAGGTACTTGCCACAGACAAAAAAATAAATTCAGCTGTAGAGACACTTAACAAATACATGGATACAAAGATTCATTATGATTTAGGTGAAGGCTACACAGAAGAAATTCCAGCAGATACAAAGTCCACATGGTTTACATGGGATGATGATTTCAAGGTAGATTTTGATAGAGATGCCATCGGTGAATATGTAAATGCTATGGGCAAAAAATACAACACCTTTGGAAAGAAAAAGGAATTTACCACCACATCAGGTGAGACCATCGAAGTGCCAGCAGGTTCATTCGGATGGAAGATAGCCTATGATGGAGAAATCGACCAGATTATATCTGATCTCAAATCAGGCGAGGATGTTACTAGAGATTTCACATATTTATATAGCGCTACCAGCCACGGTGAGCACGATTATGGAAATTCATACGTAGAGGTAAATCTTACAGAGCAGCATGTTTATGTATATAAAGATGGTGAGATGGTTGTAGATTCAGATTGCGTATCTGGTAAAATCGTTGGAAATCATGGAACACATACAGGTGTTTATCCTATTGCATACAAGCAAAAGGATGCCACATTAAAGGGTGACAATTACGAGTCGCATGTAGGCTTCTGGATGCCATTTAACATGGGCGAGGGCTTACATGATGCCACATGGAGAAACAAGTTTGGTGGAGAAATCTACAAGACTAGCGGTAGCCATGGCTGCGTAAATCTTCCTATATCAAAGGCAGAAGAGATTTACAATGTTGTAGAGGCAGGATGGCCAGTAATTGTATTCTATACAGGAGACACTGAACAGGAAAATTACATCCTTCAGAATCCACAGCTAAAGACAATCCAGATGATTACAGAGATTGGTGCAGTTACACTCGAGTCTGAGCCACAGATAGCAGCAGCACGTGCTCAGTACGAGGCTCTTAATGATGAGCAAAAGGCAGCAGTCACAAATTATCAGGATCTTGTAAATGCCGAGCTAACACTTCAGGCATTAAAGGAACAGGCAGCAGCTCAGGCGGCCGCCGGGGTTCCAGATACAACAACAGAACAACAGAGTATTGTGCAGTAGTTTAATTGAGGGCGAATAATGACTAATTGGAGAAGCAATGTAAGAACAGTGGTGCCTTATACACCAGGGGAGCAGCCAAAAACAAAAGTTATTAAGCTAAACACAAATGAAAATCCTTACCCACCAAGCCCTTTGGTGGGTAAGGTTATTTCATGTTTAGATGAGGATATTCTTAGAAAATATCCAGATCCAAGCTGTGATGTGTTGATATCAGCACTTGCAAAGTATCACAATGTGGATAAAGAAAATGTATTTGTGGGAGTAGGTTCAGACGATGTCTTAGCCATGAGCTTTATGACATTTTTCAATTCAAAGGATCCTATATTTTTCCCAGATATTACATATTCATTTTATGATGTATGGGCAGATTTGTTCCGCATTCCATACGAGACCAAAGCATTAGATGATGATTTTAGAATTATCTCAGAGGACTATCTAAAGCCATGCGGCGGTATAGTTATTCCAAATCCTAATGCTCCTACAGGTGTAGCAGAGCCTGTAGAATTCTTTGAAAAGATAATCGCTGCACATCCAGAATGTGTAGTTATTATAGATGAGGCATATGTAGATTTTGGTTCAGTTTCATGTCTAGACCTCACTAGAAAATATGACAATGTTTTAGTCGTTAGAACATTTTCTAAATCTAGATCCATGGCTGGCAACAGAATTGGATATGCTATTGGCTCAAAAGAGCTTATTAAGTTTTTATCTGACTGCAAGTTTTCATTTAATTCATACACAATGGATTCCATCACACTTGCAGCTGGTGTTGCATCCATCCAGGATGACGACTATTTCAGGGATAGGCTAGCAGATGTTATGTCCACGAGAGAGTGGACCAAGACACAGCTTTCGGAATTAGGCTTCACCTTCCCGGATTCCATGAGTAATTTCATTTTTGCAAAACATAATACTATGGATGCAAATGTGATTTTTGCAAAGCTAAAAGAGGCAGGCATTTATGTTCGTCACTTTAGCAATCCACCGCGCATTGACAATTATCTTCGTATTAGCATTGGTACAGACGAGGAAATGCAGGTGTTGATAAATGAATTAGAACGAATCACAAAAGGAGTTAATTAATGATTAAGTATTTATCAGTATTTTTTGTTTCAATGGTACCTTTAATTGAACTTAGAGGAGCTATTCCAATTGCCTATGGTATAAAGGCAACAGATCCTAGCTTCAATCTAGTTCTTGCCTACATCATTATTGCCATTGGAAACATGATTCCAATGCCTATTATTTATTTCTTTGCTAGAAAGGTTTTAGAGTGGGGAAAAGACAAGCCGGTTATTGGTGGTTTCTTTACATTCTGCCTTGAAAAGGGAGAAAAGGGTGGAAAGAAGCTTCAGGAAAAGGCAGGTCGTGGTCTTTTTGTAGCTCTTATGCTTTTTGTAGGTATCCCACTTCCTGGTACAGGTGCTTGGACAGGTACACTTGCAGCATCTATTCTTGATATGGATTTTAAATCAAGCTTACTTGCAGTAGTTTGTGGTGTTGCCCTTGCAGGTTGCATTATCGGATTACTTTGTACACTAGGCTTTGGTGCACTTTTCGGAGTAGCATAATGTGTTTATAGGAGGAAAGTTATAATGGCTTCTATAGCATGTGAGTATTGCAATAATTACGTCTGGGATGACGAGGACGAGTGCTATTACTGTGAAATGGATATGGACGAGGACGACTATGTCAAATTAGTAACCGGGCACTACAGCGAATGTCCCTACTTTGTAAATGGAGACGAATACAAAGTAGTACGCCATCAGATGTAGAACTGAGTACACATCAGTTCGTAAAATTAATCTGCAGCTTTCCTTGGCTGCAGATTAACCCAAAAGATTAAGCTGAAGGATTAAGCAAAAAGATTAATCCAAAAGATTAACCCAAAAGATTAAGCTGAAGGATTAATCTATTAGTTTCATATTTTAATTAATGGGAAAATAATTATATTTAATAATATTTTGGTTTTATTAAAGTATTAAACACATTTATGTGCTAATATAACCATATGTTAAAATTAGGAGGACAATGAAGTGATTAAGGGAAGAGCTTCAAAGGTAGTAAAGTCGCTTGCTGCATTTGCGCTTGCAGTAGTAATGACTTTTTCTGCACCACTTACAGTCAGTGCCGGAAATCAGGGTATTGACGTTTCTAAGTATCAGGGTGCAATCAACTGGGCAGCGGTAGCTCAGTCAGGCGTATCTTACGCATTTATCAAAGTAGGTAGTACAAAGAGTGGCGTTGATCCATACTTCGCTACAAATGTCAGAAATGCACAGGCAGCTGGCGTACGTACTGGTGTATATATTTATTCATACGCTACATCAGTTGAGGCTGCAGCACAGGAGGCAGCATTAGTTCTTCAGTGGATTGAGGGATACAACATCAATTATCCTATCGCATTCGATATGGAGGATGCATGTCAGAAGGGCTTAGATGCAGCTACATGTACAGCAATGGCAAACACATTCTGCAGCATTATTGCTCAGGCTGGTTACACACCAATGCTTTACACTTACACAAATTTCTACAAGTCACACTTTACATCAGGTCTTGCTTATGACAAGTGGATTGCTCAGTATTCAGACCACAATGATATTGCTGGTTGGGCTATTTGGCAGTACTCTTCAAGCGGAGCAGTAGCAGGTGTAAATGGTCGTGTTGATATGAATGTTGCAGCAAAGGATTATGCAGCATATATTCCACAGGTAGGTTTACTTGCAGTAGATGGTTCTACATTCTTATTTAACAATTACAGAAGACAGTTCGGTTGGGTTGATATTGCAGGTGTTAAATATCACACAGATCCAACAACTGGTGTTGTTACAACAGGTTGGTTCGCAGATCCAACTGGTTCATATTATTTCTCACCTGAGACAGCAAACGCAGTTACAGGTCTCAACACAATTGGCGATGGAATCTATTACTTCAATGACGCTGCACAGCTTCAGACAGGTTGGATAGAGCTTGGCGGAAACATGTTCTTATTCAATCCAAACGAAGGTGGCAAGATGTTCACAGGCTGGTGGACAGATGCAGCTGGTGTTCGTTACTTAGATACAACAGATGGTCATATGCTAAAGGGTCTTGCAGTCATCGGCAAGGATATGTACTATTTCAACGAAGATGGCGTTATGCAGACAGGTTGGGTTGATGTAAACGGAGTTACATACCTCTTCAATCCAAATGATTCAGGAAAGATGTACAGAGGCTGGTGGACAGATCCAACTGGAACATACTATCTTGATGCAACAGATGCTCACAGAGTATCAGGCTTAACAGCTGTTGATGGTTCTATTTACTACTTCAATGCAGCTGGCCAGATGCAGGTAGGTCTCCAGGTAATCAACGGTGCTACATACTTATTCGGTGCTGATGGAAAGATGCAGACAGGTATGCAGACAATCGGTGATGCAGCTTACTACTTCGGTGCAGACGGTATCATGGCAACAGGTCTCATCCAGGCTGCTGACGGCGTATACTACGCTGGTACAGACGGAAAGATCGTTTGCGGACAGGCTGTCACAATCAGCGGTGGTCAGTACTTATTCGGTACAGACGGCAAGCTTGTTGTTAACCAGGTTGTAACAATCGGTGACACAATCTACCAGACAGATGCTACAGGTCTTGTAGTTGCAACAGCTCCAGCAGCTGCAACTCCAGCAAACTAATTACTTGATATATCAAAGGGTTCTCCTTCATGGAGAGCCCTTTTTTAG
>JAILKL010000004.1 GCA_024693775.1 Pseudobutyrivibrio sp. | reverse complement strand
ATATAATTGCCTTCATTGGTCGTAGAGCTTAAGAAACAAAACGAAACGAATTACTTGATAACAGACACCATGCCAGATTCACGTCCATGTTCAGCTGGCATTCGCCTCGCCGTCCATGGCTCGGCGTGTCTGTTATCTACGTAATTCGTTTCTTTGTTTCTAAACCTCCACTTAAAATCAGGCAATTATTATCCTGTTTGGATTGTAGGGGCTTATTTATTATAAATATATAATGTCTGCTATTTGTACGAACAGTCCTGCTAGAATTGTAAAACCGTTAGACGAACACCCATGTATAGTCATACGCGATTACCCATTTAGATAATTAAAATTCTTTGAGAGTTTGTTAGGGGTGGTATATAGGGTGCCCTCGGTTTGTGATTGGCATGTGACTTTTTTGGTTGACAGTAAAAATGCGTAATGATATAACTGTATTAGAACAGTTAATACAGTTATAAATTTTAGTTCTAAAAGAGGAGGTATTAGATGATCCAGTTGAATTACAGGGATTCTAAGCCTATATATGAGCAAATCAAGGATGGTCTTCGCCGCCTCGTGGTTTCGGGTGCGGTGAAAAAAGATGAAAAGCTGCCTAGTGTACGAGAATTGGCAACCAATCTTTCAATCAATCCTAACACCATCCAAAAGGCTTATAGGGAGCTAGAGCAAGAAGGATATATTTACACTATCGCAGGTAAGGGAAGCTATGCTGCAGAGCGAGCTGATGTTACTTCAGGGAGGAATATGGAACTGATGAATAAATTCGATGAGATTGTAAAAGAACTTCTGTATCTAAATGGCGACAAAGAAATGCTAATTAATCGTATTGAGGAATTAGCGAAGGGAGGTCATGACCATGATAGAAGTCAATAATGTTACGAAGAAATTTGGAGACTTCATCGCGTTAGATGATTTAAATATGCATGTAGAGCGTGGCGCTATATATGGTCTAGTTGGACCAAACGGTGCTGGAAAGTCCACAATCATCCGTCATCTTTGTGGTGTATATAAACAGGATTCAGGCTCTGTTTTAATTGACGGTCAGCCTGTATATGAAAATGAGGCTTTAAAGAGCAGATTTACATGTATTCCAGATGATATTTTCTTTTTTACCCAGGCCAACACCTTGGATATGATGAAATTTTATAAGGAAATGTATCCAAACTTTGACGAAAAGCTATTTCATAAGATAGCCACATGTTTTCCAGCGCTTAATATGAAAAAGATGGTTCGTACTCTTTCAAAGGGTATGCAAAAGCAGGTGGCTTTTATGCTTTCAATTGCAGCAAAGCCAGAGCTTATGATTTTAGATGAGCCTGTAGATGGTCTAGATCCTGTTATGCGTAGACAAATCTGGAGTCTTATAATGGCTGATGTAGCTGAAAATGGTCTTACTGTTTTAGTTAGCTCACATAATCTTAGAGAGCTAGAGGATGTGTGTGACCATGTGGGAATCATGAATAATGGAAAGATTCTTCTTGAGCGTTCACTAGATGAGCTTCAGACATCTATTACAAAGATTCAGGTGGCCTTCGATGGCGATATGCCTGCACTTCCACCACATATAGATTTACTCAGAAAAATATCTACTGGTAGGGTCCACACTCTTATAGTAAAGGGTGCGCCAAAAGCAGCGGAGCAGGCCATTGCAGCTATGAATCCACTCATTATGGATGTGCTGCCACTTACTCTTGAAGAGATATTTATATATGAATTAGGAGGTGAGAATTATGCGGTCAAAGACATCATTTTTTAATAAAGCAGTTTTCAAGAAAAACCTTAGTAGAACATGGGCCGCAGGATTATTATACTTCCTTATATTATCCTGGATGCTTCCTGTGGGAGTCTTATTAGATATTAGCGCAGCTGGTAACTACACTACAAGGTACACACCAGCCATGAATTTATCATCTAGATTATCCTCAGTAAATAATGGATTTTATCCTATGATATATGTGATAATTCTAGCCATTATTACTTTTTCATATTTGTTCTCTAAAAGAGATAATTATATGATACATTCATTTCCGGTAAGCAGGAAAAGCTTATTTTTCACTGGACTATGTAGTATCACAATTGTGGCTATAATACCTGTAATTCTCACTGGTATCACTACTACAGCAGTGGCCTTCGCCAATGGAGTATATGATGTCACAAATGTATGGTACTGGGTATTCATACAGGTTGCCTCTACTATTTTATTCATGGGATTATCATTGTTTTCCATGATGCTGACAGGTCAGACTATTACGGCAGTGCTTTTCTATGGAATATTTAATTTTCTATATTATATGATGGAATTTTCCATGAGAATCGTGGGTAGTTCATTAATATTTGGAATGATGAACGCAGGTAATGATTTGGATATTACACCGCTTACCCCTGTAATGTATATTACTTATAATTGTCGTATCAATTTTGATTTGATTTGGGATGATAAGGGTGAAAATCTTATTGGATTTACTCAAACCTTTGGTGGAGCAAAGGAACTGGGCATATATATGGCAGTTGGTGTGGTGTTACTTATTGTGGCATTTGTGCTGTATAAATTCAAAAATCTTGAAACAGTTCAGGATTTCATTACTGTGCCATTTGTAAAGCCAATTTTTTCTATGGGACTTTCATTTTTCGTCTCAATAGTAATTGGTACAATTATTGTTTCAGCTTTAAATGTAAATTCTAATTTTAGCTACAACAAGATTTTTGCACTGACAGTTTTGTTTACAATAATTAGTGGTATTGTAATTTACTACATTACCCTAATGCTTATCGCTAAAACTATCAGAGTTTGCAGCCTGAAAAATGCATGTACCTGTGTTTTATATTCTATTATTTCGATTGTTGTGCTGCTTTGCATTAGATTTGATGTGTGCAACATTGAAAATTACACACCAGATTTGGAAAAGGTAGAGTGGGCAGGAATAAATATTGAAAGCCCTATGGTATTTACTGATGAAAGTGAAATCCAGCAGGTTATCAATTTGCAAAAGGCTATCATTCAGGACAAAAGAGAAATTAGAGACTTCAACATTAATGATATTGGTACCACAGTTACCTTTAAATATATGCTAAAGAGTGGAAAAACAGTTACTCGTGAATACTATTTAGTGGATAACAATCCAGAGGTTGTTAGCCCTGAGTATTACGACACAACAAAGCCATTACTTGATTTTGTTAATACACCTGAGCGTATAAAGAAGCACATTATTGGGCCACAGTGGGATAATTGTACTGTTAAAAATGTGACCTTCTATCAACTATATTATAATGAAGAAAAAGAAACTCTTGATTCTTATGAAAATAGCTTTTCAGAGAAATCAAAGGCTGAAATACAAGAGGCATATGATGCTGTATATGCAGCTCTTCTAAAGGATATTGATGCAGGTGTTATCTATCAGCAGACATTAAGCTGGGTAACAGATGATGATCATGTATACTATAACAATTTTGATATAGAGCTTACTCCAAATGATTCAAATATGGTTAGCGATAGCGATATTTTCTGGGGCAATATTCTTTATTCATATTATGTACCAACTAACTATATGGATTGCTATGAGGCTCTCAATGATAAATGTGTAAATACATTAAATGCCTTAAAGGAATATGAGTTCTTCTATTCTGAGGATCAGCTATTTACAAATTCACAGGCCTATAGCCTGACATCTTATTAAAGCTTGTTTATTTCTTAATTCTCTATATCCGATACAATTCTCTAGGGAGACCATGGCATGCCATGGTCTCTCAAATTGTATGGGGATAGACAACAAAAATAAAAAAAGCAAAAAAGTTATAAAAAAATTTTTAAATAACACTAAAGTTTATTAAGGTAGGTTCCGATAAATGAGGTGTAAGGAAAAATGTATCTTGATGATATTAAGAAAAAACGTACTAAAATAAGGGAGGAAAGGAGTGTGACGATATGCGTATAGAGGCTTACAATCAGGTAGCACAACTATATCAGGCATCAAACACTAAAAACACATCAGCAGCAGCAAAGACAAATGCTTATGGCAGAGACGAGGTTCAGATCTCATCTACAGGTAAGGATTACCAGGTTGCTAAAGCAGGAGTAGCAGAAGCTGAGGACATCAGAGAGGACCTAGTTGCGGACATTAAGGAAAAAATCAAAAATGGCACTTACGAAGTTAGTGCTGATGATTTTGCAGAGAAATTATTGTCGCAGTTTGGAACTATTTAGTATTTGAGAGGGATTGTGCGTGGCTAGTTTAATGGAAGAATTGCTCTTAACTATGGATGGTGAAACGGAGCAGTATGAAAAGTTAATCAATCTTAATAGACAAAAGAAGGATTCTATTATCTATAAGAAGCTGGACGTACTGGAAGATATTACCGTTCAAGAGCAGGCCATCGCAGATACCTTGCTCGAGCTTGAAAGAAAACGAGAAGGCCTTCTTTGCCATATGGCAGAGGTATTGGGCTATAAGGGTGAGCAGGTTACCGTTTCATGGATGATCGATAATCTTAGTAACCAGCCTGTAGAACAAAAACAGCTTATAACAGCAAAGGGCCGTTTAGTTCAGGCAGCTGATAATATGCAGGTGCTTAATATTCAAACGCAAAACTTGTTGCGTCAGGCATTAGAACTTGTTGAGTTTGATATTACTCTACTTAAAAGTTCTAGGCAGGCACCTCAGACATCCAATTATGGAAAAGATGCTGTCACAACAGGCGATATATTGGGAAATAGAGGATTTGATGCTAAACAGTAGGAAAAGGATGTCCTTAAAGTTTTAGTGACTTTGGAGGATTTACCTATGGCTAATAGTTTTGGAAGCTTATATGTTGGGGCATCTGGCCTACAGGGAGCATCACATGGTTTAAATACAACAGCAAACAACCTTACAAACGTAAACACTGAGGGATACGTGCGTGAACAGGTTGTATATGAAGATAGAAATTACAGACAAATAGGGTGGGCATCTATCAGCGATCAGTTCGCTGGATTAGGTGTCGACGTAGGAACAATCGTCCATAAGCGCGATATCTTTTTAGATAAGGCATATCGTACTGAGAATGGGCGATATTCTTTTTATTCAGCTAGCGCAGAAGCGGTAGATGAGGTTCAAACATTTTTACAGGAGCAGGAAGGTGTGGCTTTTAAAGATGCTATTAAGGATTTTTATGAAGCCTTTGCTGAGTTTGCAAAAGATCCTTCTGACACTGTAAATCAGAATCTCGTACTGCAGAAAGCTAGCCTTTTTTTGAGCCGTTCTGGAGCTATTCAGGATGGTTTAGAGGATTACCAAACCATTATTAATTCAAAAATTATCGAAGACGTAGATAGAATTAACGAGATTGGTGAACAGATTTTAGATTATAACAAGCGAATCCAGGCAATTGAGGCAGCAGGCGTTGAAAAAGCCATGGAGCTTAGAGATAAAAGAGATTTACTCATAGATGAGTTATCAGGACTTGCCAAGATAACCTATCGTGAGGATGCATTTAGCGTTGTGCATATTGAAATTGAAGGCACTGAGTTTGTAGATGAAATACATTGCAATGCTATCGGAAAATACAAGGATTTAACTACAGGCTTTATTACTCCATACTGGGTAAATCTTACAACAGACGAGGATTTGGCAAAGGATCCACCAGAGCCATACCAGGTTTTTGATTTATCAAGAATCAGTGCAGAAACAAATACAGATTTAGGGGAAATCAAATCATTGCTTCTGGCTCGCGGTGATAGTTGGACCAATTATTTAAATTTTCTTGATGATGATGGCGTGCAGCTGGATGCAGACACCTATAATTCTGGAATTGCAAACTCAATAATGATGAATGCAGAATCGGAATTGGACACACTTATACATCAGCTGGTTACAGATATTAATGATTTATTTAGCCCATTAACTACCCTAGAGGAGTCATATGATGGGGCTACAGCTATTAGCTATACAGATTCAAATGGAAATCCTGTTACTGCAGATGGAACAGTAAAAATTTTAGATGTGGCAAATGCATCTGTCGGTACAGATGGCGAATTGCCACCTAGAGAATTGTTCGTTCGAAACGGATGCGAAAGATATTATTTAGCTACCTGTACTGTAACCTATGAGGATGGAACAACAGAAGAAAGATCCTTGTATTTATATAACGAGGAGGATCCAGACGATACTTCAAAATGTTATACATTAAAATCCTTGACTATAAATACAGATTTGGAAAAGCAGGAGGCTTATTTGCCTCATTTGTTATATTCCGCACAGGATACTGTTAATTATGAGTTGGGTACACAGCTAGAGGCCCTATGGTCAGCAACAGGATTTAACTTGAATCCGGCGGACACCACACCTAGTACATACACTGAGTTTTATACAAAATGGATAGGTGAGATTGGTACCATTGGAAATATTTATTCTAGTACAGCCAGCTCACTTCAGACCACATCGGAGCAGATTGAATTTAGTCGTCAGGGTGTCATTGGTGTTTCTTCAGATGAAGAGCTTACCACCATGATTAAATATCAGTCAGCTTATAATGCAGCAAGTCGTTACATAAATGTTATAGACGAAATGATAGAGCATTTAATCACTAGTCTGTAATTAAATGACAGAAAGGAATAGCCTATGTCATCAACATTTTTTGGATTAACAATTGCATCATCTGGACTAAATACTTCCCAGGCGCAGATTAATACCACGGCAAATAACATTTCAAATGTAAATACCGAGGGTTATTCTCGCCAGGTGGTAAATACAGTGTCAGCATCAGCCCTTCGAGTATACCAAAGCTATGGTACTACAGGCGTCGGTGTTGAGGCAGAGTCTGTTACCCAGTGCAGAGATTTGTATTATGACGAGAAATATTGGAACAACGAATCTGCCCTAGGACACTATGATAAAAAGCTTTATTACATGAAGCAGATACAGGATTTCTATTCAGAAACCGGCAGTAATACAGGTTTTTCGACCATATATTCAAAGATGTTTAATTCATTAAGTACACTGCAGGGTAGTGCTGGTGATTTGACAGTTAGAAAGGAATTTATTTCTAATGCAAAGGAATTGGTTGAGTATTTTAATCAGCTTTCTACTAAGTTAAATCAGCTGCAGAGCTCTGTAAATGATGAGATTAAAACAGCAGTTAGCGATATAAATTCAATAGCAGAAAAGATTACAATTTTGAATAAACAAATCAATGTAATTGAGCAGGGTGGTGGACATGCAAATGAGCTTAGAGACCAGCGTGCTCTTTTGGTTGATGAATTATCAGCCCTTGTAAATGTAGAAACTAAGGAAGTAAATGTCAGCAATACTAATTTCGCAGACATGGATACAGGTGCCACACAGTTTACCGTTCGCATAAATGGTCAAATGCTTGTAGATAATTATGAGTATAAGACCTTAGCAGTTCAGGCTAGAGCTGATGTAAAAAGCTATAATCAGTGCGATATAAAGGGTCTTTACGATATTGTGTGGTCTGAGGAGGGCGACAAATTTAATTCTAGTCCTATATCAAATGGTGGTGCTATAAAGGCCATGTTTGATGTGAGAGATGGAAATAATAATGAGAATCTTCATGGCACAATTACATCCACAACCACTAACACAGTAACAGTAACAGGGCTTTCTATAACTGATGTAAATGAGTTTAATATGCCAGATGAGGGAACCATTTGGACAAACAATACAGAATACGACTATACAGATTTCAGCTTCGATACTGATGAAAATGGAGATGTTGTTTCCATCACATTTACCTTTGATAAGGATATGTCAGCTGGGGAGCAGACTAATCTTATGAATAAGAGCCTGCAGGTAGGTGATGATATTGATTACATGGGCATTCCATATTATCAGAATCAGATGAATATGTTTCTTAGAAATTTCTGTGAGGAATTTAACCTTGTTGAGGAAGGCGGAGTAGATCTTAATGGCGATACAATGGGTTCATTCTTTGTAGCTTTAAATCTTATGGATACAAATGAGGAATATGGCCTTACAGATAGAACCACTGCAAATACTACAGATACAGATGGAAATATAACAGGCACCGAGGGAGTTACCTTAACCAGTGATTCCATGACCTATTACAGACTTACAGCCGGAAATGTAGCCATTGCTAAAAAGACAGATAAGGATGCAGCAAAATTTGCCACAACTTCAGCTGAAAATTATACAGCCGGAGTTGATAATGCAGAGCTTGTTGTAAAGCTCCAAGAGCTACAGAGCAAGGTAAAGCTTTTCAGAGGCGGTGGCGGTGATACCTTCCTACAGTGTATTTATGCAGATGTAACCATCGATACACAGGAATGTGATATCTTTACTAAGAATTTTACAAATATCCAGACAACCATCTCCCAGCAGCGCCAGTCTGTTGCTGGTGTTGATGAGGATGACGAGGCACTTGATTTAATTAAATTCCAAAATGCATACAATCTAGCTTCTAAATGTATTTCTGTTTTTTCCGAAATATATGATAGGTTGATACTTAATACAGGTGTATAAATAGTGGCACAGCAGATATATTGAGGTGATTTTATGAGAGTTACTAATAAGATGATAATGAGGAATGCATCCTCAAATATCAATTCAACAAAGGAAATCGTTAACAAGAGAAACACTCAGATGACAAATCAAAAGAAAATTGACAAGCCATCTGATGACCCAGTAATTGCTGTACGTTCTCTTAGACTGGCTACTACCTTGTCACAGGTTACCCAGTATTACAAGAAAAATATTCCTGATGCATCCAGCTGGCTAGATGTTACAGAGACAGCTCTCATTAACATGCGAAATCTAGTAACAGATTGTAGAACACTGACAGTTACTGGAGCTACGGATTCCTATAGTGAGCAGGACAGAAAGACTCTTATGACACAGCTTCAGGCCCTTCAGGATCAGCTGTATGCAGAGGGCAATTCTGACTATGCAAATAGAACTGTTTTCACAGGCTATAGAACAAATAAAAATCTTACCTTTACTGAGGATGAAACAACTACAAAGTATAGAATTGATCAGGCCTTTTCTATAGAAGACCATATGGAGGAGCATAGGTATTATTCTGGCAATGTGCAGGTGCCTACCACTGAGGCAGACCTAACCAATACTATTTCTGATATTAGCGTGGAAAATTATTATCGCATCAGATTGAACTATGACAACATAGACTCTATCAATAGTATTGCATTCCAATATTCTGATGCTAATGGCACAGCCTATACCTTTGCATACACAGAAAGTGATACTACACAGTCCTTTGATAACACTGTAGCACCTACAGAAACCCCTGCCGGTACTAGTGGATTTTCTATGACTACCTATGCCACAGAGGGTGATTGGGAGAAAGCAATTGGCAAAAAAACTGTTGGGGATGATGAGATAGTTGTAATTCGGGAAACTGGTGATATTATTTTCGGCAGCAAAGTGGCTTCCACATTAAAGGAAAATGCCGCAACAATCAAAGCTCAGTATGATAAAACAGGCTTTGAGACAGGAGAGCTTAGACCAGAATTTTACTATGATTGTGTAAAGATGGCAGATGAGCTGGATGTAAATGTGCCTGTTACCTACACAAAATTTGATAGTAATGGGGATGCTATTAGCTTTGATATTGAATACACCATAGCAGCCAGCCAGACTATAGCTATAAATACAGAGGCATCTAATGTATTTGACAGTTCTCTTCAAAGAGACCTAGGAGAAATGGTTGATGCTATACAAAAGACTATTCTTGCCCATGACAAGATAGATACTATTAAATCTATGATGGCAGAAAGTCAGTATGCTTCCGACGAGGATCAGGAGTACCTACAGCAGTGGCTAGACGGTGCCACAAAGGAAGCAGATTTCTATGATGATAATATGCAAAAACTTTTTAGCACAGAATTGGGCAAAATTGATGCATATTATGCTAAAATAAACTTAGCAATAACTGATTTGGGTTGTAAGAAGGATTCGCTTCAGCTAACACAGACGCGCGTAGGGGACCAAAAAGAAACTGTCGAGGATCTTCAGTCACAAAATGATGATGTAGATCTATCCCAAATCATCATCGATTATACTGCAGCTTACACCGCATATCAGGCATCGCTTACAGCAGCAGGAAAGCTTGGCGATTCAACACTACTTAATTACATTTAACAAAGGAGAAGGGATAATGCGCGTAAAGACTAGGTTGTTCGGCGAAATCGAGATTGCTGAAGAGAAGGTCATAAATCTCGTTCATGGCTTAATTGGTTTTCCTGACATGAAGAGATACACTCTCATTTTCGACGAAGAAAAGAAAGACAAAGGTAATATTATGTGGTTGCAATCATTAGACGAGACAGATTTTGTTATGCCAGTTATGTTACCTCACCTTGTAAAGGCAGATTATGCACCAGCATTTGGGGCAGGCACACTAGAGCCTCTTGGTGAGCTAAACGACGAAAACACTTACGTTTTAGTAACTGTTAGAGTTCCAAAGGATCCAAAGGAAGCATCAGTTAATCTAAAGGCACCTATTGTTATTAATACCGATACTAATATTGGTGATCAGATTATTATTGATGGAGATGAGCCAGTTCGTTATCTGATTCATGATTCATTACATGGAAAGGATGGTGAGTAGCGATGTTGGCATTAACTAGAAAAACAGGCGACGCGATTATGATCAACAACAACATCGAGATTACAGTCCTTGAAGTTCGCGGTGATCAGGTCAAGATAGGTATTTCGGCACCAAAGGAAGTGTCCATCTACCGTAAAGAAGTTTATTTAGAAATTCAAAAAGAAAACGAGGCTGCACAAAACATCAGCATGGACGATGTGGAAGCCCTCAAGAATTTACTTTAATGAAATATTCAGAAAGATACCCTAGTTTCCTAGGGTATCTTTTTTTGCTAATTGGTAGTAACCATTGATAATTATATTTTAAAGGAAAAAATAAAAAATGCTGTTAAGAATGTAATGGGTTTGGCCGATAAACAAATTAGAAAACTAATAATTTCCCATATTACAAGGATGTAGAAGGTCTTTAAGGATTGAAGAAGTGGGACTTTATCCTAAAGACATAAGGAGGAAAAAATGAAGATAGGCGAAGTAAGTAGCAATGTAAATGGCTACCAGGGACAAGGAGGTTCAGCAAAGACGGCGCCAACACAAGGAGTGGAAACTACAGCAACACAAAATACTGTTGCAGAGTTTCAAGCTGAGGTAAACGAAATTCGCGCCAGCGAGTCTGAAAATAAAAATCCTAATAATAATGAAGAAGAAAATCCTACCAACCAGGCATCTTCTTCATTAAAGGAAGCCATTGCAAAGATTAATTCGGCAAATGGAAATGCCGAGGCAGTGTTTGGTATTCATGAGGGTACTAATCGAGTGATGATTAAGATGGTGGATAAGGAAACACGCAAGGTTATCAAAGAATTTCCTGCTGAGCAAACGTTGGATTTGATTGCAAAGGCATGGGAATTGGCAGGTATTATGGTAGACGAAAAACGATAGGAGGATTTTTATGCCTATTAGAATTTCAGGTTTGGCATCAGGCCTTGATACTGAGTCCATTGTAGGTGCTCTTGTATCTGCGTATAGTTATAAAAAGGATAAGTATGTAAAGTCTCAGACAAAGCTTTCCTGGAAACAGGACGCATGGAAGAGCCTAAACAGCAAGGTGTATAGCCTTTATACATCTGTTGGTACTATGCGCTATGATTCAAATTATAGTATAAAGAAGGCTGTGGCCTCTGATAGTACAAAGGCAACCTGTACAGCAACAGGATCGGCTGTTATTGGTACGCAGACCTTGAGCATTTCGCAGCTTGCCACAACTGGCTATCTTACAGGTGGAAAGTTGAGTTCTAGTGTTACGGCTAGTTCAACTATTGCTTCTTTAGGTGATATTGAATTTACAGAAGAAGTAACAGACGAAGATGGAAAAACTACAACTAAGGACCTAACAGGTAAAATTAATGTTACTGCAAATGGAAAGACTACTGCTATTGAAGTGGGCAAAAGTACAACTATAAGTGATTTTGTAAGTAAATTGAATGGCGCAGGGGTTCAGGCCTCTTTCGACGAGAGCAATCATAGACTTTTCGTAAGTTCCAAAGAAACTGGTGCAGAAAATGATTTTACTCTTACACCAGGAGATTCCTTGGGCTTGAAATCTTTATCGCTTATGGGACTTTTAACATCGGACTATGGCTCAGACGCAGAAACAGTGAAGCCATATGCAAAGTTTGATGAAAATGGAAATTATGATTCTGAGGCAACAGCTACAGATTTAAAGACTAGAATATTCACAATTCACAATGCCTATGTTGAGCTACAGACTCCTAAATATACTGGAGATGATTTAACAGAAGCTCAGCAGCTACATAATGAATTGTATGACAAGTATTATCCAATCGTAAACGGGGTAGAGGGTTCAGAAGATTCCTATGAGGGTGCTTTGATTTCTTATGTTGAATCAGTTATGGGATCAGGATTTGATTGGATTCAGGCTGATGCTGAAAGTGTATATGAAGCAGTCTATTCAAAGATCGATATAACCTTAGGTACAGATACCAGTGGTGTTGATATTAGCAATGATCCAAAGGCAACAAAGATTGCTGGTGCAGATGCTTCTATAGAACTAAATGGTGAGACCTATACATCATCTACCAATTCAATCACAGTAAATGGCCTTACTGTTGAGTGTCTTGCTACCACACCAAATTCGATTACTGTAACTACAAGCAATGATACAGATGCTTTATACGATAAGGTAAAGGATTTCCTCTCATCATATAATTCTTTAATGAATGAAATGCAGAAGCTTTATAATGCAGATTCCGCAAAGGATTATGAGCCACTCACAGATGATGAAAAGGCAGAAATGTCAGAGACAGAAATAGAAAAATGGGAGCAGAAGATTAAAGATTCTTTGCTTCGTAGAGATAGTAGTTTAAGTAGCATTATTTCTACTATGACCTTGTCTATGATGAAACAGTATGAGGTAAATGGTGAGACAGTGGCATGGTCTACATTTGGTGTGCATACATTAGGTACATTAAATGCAGAAAAGAATGAAGGCTATGCATATCATATTGATGGTGATACAGAGGACAGCTATACATCTGGTAACGAAGAAAAGCTTCGTGCAGCCCTTGCAGAGGATCCAGACAAGGTTATTGCTTTCCTAAAGCAGGTAACCAGTGGATTATATTCAGCAATGGATGAAAAGATGAAATCTACATCTGTTAAGTCTGTATACACAGTTTATAACGATAAGGAAATGGCATCTGAGTACTCTAACTACTCTGATTTGATCAAACAATGGACAGAGAGAGTTACTGATATGGAGGATGCATACTATAAGAAGTTCGCTGCAATGGAGAAGGCTTTGGCTACCCTTCAGAGCAATTCATCTTCGTTATCCTCACTATTAGGTGGATGATAGTAAGTATTGAACAGGTTTTACTTAAGAGATACAAGGAGGCGCGACTATGACACCAATGAATGGTTATGATGCTTACGCAAAAAATAAAATTTTAACAGCATCACCGGCAGAATTGACTTTGATGCTTTACGAAGGAGCTATTAAGTTCTGCAATATAGCTATTGTAGCTTGTGAGAATAACGATATTGAAAAGGCACACATCAATATAAGAAAGACTGACAGAATTATAGAGGAGTTTGAGATTACTTTGGATGAAAAATATCCTGTGGCAAAGGATTTCCAGGCAGTGTATACTTATCTTAGGAGCTGCTTGAGACATGCCATGATTACCAAGGATCCAGAAAATCTCGAGGAAGTGCTAAAACACTTGCGTACCATGAGAGATACCTGGAAGGAAGTTATGAAGCTTACTGCAAATGGTAAAAAGGTAAATGGTGAAAGCACTATAGCAGGTTAATAAGAGGCTAAAAGGAGCTCTTTATTATAGATGCAATTCTAGATAAAGGGCTCCTTTTTTATTTTTAAAAGCTTGGAGGGGTATTATGGAAAATATGGATTATGTAGTGATGCTTAGAGAGTCGCTAGAGAAAAAGGCAGATGTGCTTAGAGTTCTTTTAATAAGAAACAAGGAGCAGGAGGCTATTTTAAAGGATCCAAATAGCACACCAGATGATTTAGAAAAAAATATCAATATGAAGTCAGAGCTTATTGATAGGATTGTTATGCTAGATGATGGATTTGAGCAGTTATATAACAGGGTAAAGACTATCATTGAAAAGGACAGAGATGTCTATGCAGATGAAATCCGACTTATGCAGGAGCAGATCAAGAGGGTAACAGAGCTGGCAGCGGATGTGGAAGCCTCTGAATATAGAAACAAAGAATTTGCAAAAACTAGATTTGCAGATATAAAAAATAGTATCCGTGAAACCAAAAAATCCAGTGATGTGGTTACTACATATTATAAGAATATGATGGCAAATAACCAGGCAAATGAAGCTGCATTTTTGGATAAGAAAAAATAAAAATCAGGTTAAAAATACAGCATTTTAGTATAAAAATTCAATTATTTATAAAATTTTTGAAGGAAAAATAACCCAAAATTCAATAAGTGAGAAAGTCGTGAAAACCTAGTAAAATCAAGGGTTTCACGGCTTTTTTAATTTGTGCCTAAAATGAGAAAATTGAGAAAAAATAAAAAAAATTTCAAAAAAGGGGTAAAGTTTTTGTTTTCACTATCGATAAATAAGGTGTAAGGAATAATTCCCCTTACACTATCGAATTCGAATTTCAAATTTTTTAATTTAATAACCAAGGCCAGACACGGATGTTGGGCTATCTCAAAAACGGATTTAAATGCTAAAAGGATTTAGCAGAATCTCATGGAGGATTTTACTATGGTAGTACAGCACAACATGCAGGCAGCTAATGCTTCAAGAACATTGAACATTACAACTGACTCTCAGTCAAAGAGTACAGAAAAGCTTTCTTCTGGATATAAAATTAACCGTGCAGCAGATGATGCAGCAGGATTATCAATTTCTGAGAAGATGAGAAAGCAGATTCGTGGTTTGACCCAGGCTTCTACAAACGCATCTGATGGTGTTTCTTCAGTACAGACAGCTGAAGGTGCCCTCACAGAAGTTCACGATATGTTACAGAGAATGAATGAGCTAGCAGTACAGGCAGCTAACGGAACAAACTCAGAATCAGATCGTGACGATATCCAGAACGAAATTTCACAGCTTACACAGGAAATTGATCGTATTGCATCTACAACAAAGTTCAACGAGACTTTCTTATTAAAGGGCGATATCGGATTAAAGAAAATGTATATCAGCGCTCATGATGCAGGTCTCGAAGGAACATTAGTACAGAATACTACCAGAGCTACATTTACCATGGAATCTCTTGAAGCTGGTGAAAAATATACAATTGGTGGTACTCAGTACACAATCGGCGCTCAGAATAACAAAGAGGCAGCAAAGGCACTCCATCTTGAAGATAATTATGATGAAGATACTAATACATGGTCAATCACTACAGGTGATACTATTTCTATTGATGGAAAGACATATACAATTATCGATGGAAAGACATCTGATGTTGCCAATGCAAAGGTTACAAATGGTTACCTCAACAATCTAATCGTTGGCGGATCAACACTTAAATACAATGGTAACGAGGTTACTTTATTTGCTCAGTTAGACGCTACTTCAGGTATTGATAAGGCAAATGCTACATTAGTTACAGCTACAGCTGCATACAATATGGTTGCCATCGAATTAAAGGCTGCATCATCAGTAGGCGCAACAGATGGCCAGGCAGATGTGGATAAGAGCGGTGATGCTTATACATGGAAGAAGACAGAAATCGAGCAGACAAATGGTGTTGATACAACCACCACAACAACAATTAGCTTTTCAATTACAAAGGGATTTGTAAATGTACAGAATGCCCTAACACTTAATCTTCATGTAGGTGCTGACGCAGCAATGTCTAATAAGATTAACGTAACTATCGAAGCTATGAATGCTAAGTCAATCGGTATCAATGGACTTACAGTTTCTGATGCAACAGGTAAGGCTGCAACATATGCAATCGATGCCATTGCAGATGCAATCCAGAGAGTATCAGCACAGCGTGCAGAACTTGGTGCCATCCAGAACAGATTAGAGCACTCTATTAGAAACCTTGACAACGTAGTTGAGAATACAGAAGCTGCAGAGTCTCGTATCCGTGATACAGATATGGCTGATCAGATGGTTGAGTACTCAAAGAACAACATCCTCCAGCAGGCTGGACAGTCAATGCTTGCTCAGGCAAATCAGGCTACACAGGGTGTTATGAATCTTCTTCAGTAATATTAAAAACATACTTCCCCACCTCTTCAAAGGGGTGGGGATAAATTTAAAAAAGAATATAATATGATTCCTTAATGGGATCATTTGTTTATAGATTGAGAGGTAAGGCTTATGGCATATTTTACAAGAAACAAGATGTTAACAATGGTACTGGAAATGTACTCAGCTAATAGCCGATTCGGTCAGGGTGGTACAGGAGATGATGCTACAGATTTAAAAATCCTAATCGAATGCCAGCAAAAAGCCTTAGTAATAGGTGAATATCTTGAATCCATGGGCATGGATTATTCAGATATAGTAGGAATGTTTGAAAACTACTGCAACATGATTTACGATATAAGTGAAAACCTTCATGATGACAAATTAGTTATGAATTGCAAGGTTAGAATAGGATATGTTCTTCAGGACATTCTTACAGAAATTGAAAACAGAATAGTAGAAATTAGAAGTATTGATATTTACGACTTCAGAGGACTTGTAGATGCGCCAGGCGAAAAGAAAATCGTCAGCAAGGAAATCAATCGACTCATTGATTCTTGCCTCCGCCTAGCAGGACCACTCGATGAGGGGGTAGAGATGACTAGACCACTTGTAGTTGGAACATATGAATAAAATAGAAAGTAAGGCTCGTCATTAGACGGGCCTTTTGGTGATTATATGAATAATAAACCTAAAACAAAGCTACTTACAATTTCATTACTATGCTGCGGCAGACCTGAGACAACAGAGCGTTGCCTTAAGTCTCTCATGCCCATTAGAAAAGCTATTGATTCTGAGCTTCAGGTGGTGGATACTGGCTGTTCTAGGGAGACTAGAGAGATTATAGAAAAGTATGCGGATGAGGTTTTTGAATTTCAGTGGTGCAATGATTTTGCTAAAGCTAGAAACTTTCAGCTGGATCAGGCCAATGGAAAAATGTTTTTATATATAGATGATGATGAATTTTTCTTAGATACAAAATATATCATCGAATTTTTTAAGCAGCCTAATTGTACTAGCTACAATATTGGAGGATATGCCCAGCGCAATTACTTGGACATGGAGGCAAAGGAATATCAGGATGTGGACGTAATGCGTATGTGCAAGGTTACTCCAGAGACTAGATTTGTAGGAAAGATTCATGAATATATTGAACCTGCTTATGGTAATGCCATGATTATGGATGCCCAGGCTGGACACTTTGGATATGTGTATGCATCTGAGGAGGATAATGTACGACATTCCATGAGAAATATTCCTCTTCTAAAGGAAATGCAGCAGGAGGACCCAGAAAATTTTAGATGGCCATATCAGCTGGCTCAGGAATACAAGGCCATTCATTATAACGAAGAGCTGCTTCAGCTATGCAAGGAAAATTTTGAACGCACCCGTAAATATGATGATAACGAACACCTAAGCTATAGGGGAAGCTTCGCTGCAGGTATGTGCCTTGCTTTAAATCAGCTAGATAGATTTGATGAAATAATCCAGTTTTATAATGAACAAAAAAAGAAGCCAGAGATCATGGAATTACCGCTGGCTAGACTGGCTTTTTATGCAGCTACAGGCTTTTTTACCAAGAATGAAGCTGCGGAGTGCAAAGACGCCTGCAATTATTATTTGCAGGTATATAAAAAAATTGGTAATGACAGAGGTCAGATGTTCTTACAGGGGGGATTATTCACAAACGATACCTTTGATGAAACAAAGATGAATATGGTTTATTGCTTCCTAATGACAATTGGTATGGAGGAAAATGATTTTAGTGTTTTAAGTCATTATTATAGAAGGATAACCTGGGATTCAAAGGTGGTTAGATTAAATAGAGGATTCTTGGTTATGCTGGTGAGCAAGGCAGCAGAATTAGGACATAAAAGAGAGTTATCTGATGTTTTAAACAAGTTCTTTACAAATATTGGCTTTAGAAATGTTCTTCAAAATATAATAAATGGAATGGCTCCAAACTATGGGGCTGAGGAACTGGAAAATATCAAGAATGCCTTTAAGGGTACTGCTGGGGAAAAAGAGATGAATCTTTTTATGGATATACGCATAATGGAGCAGCAGTTTAGCGAAATAAAAGAATGGTCAAGCTTTAATGATTTGCTTCAAAATCTTTTAGTGTACTCTGAGGCTACCATTAAATGGCAGGAGCTTCATGATACTGTAGATGATGATACGACCAAGGAAAAGCAGCTGGATGTCACAGCTCTTTTAGGTGTAAGATTGCAGAAATTTGCAGAGTTCAATGAAATAAATGTGCCAGGTTCCCTAGAGCTTTTAAAGAAAATGTTTGGCGTAAGGCTAAAGATGAACGAGACCATAGGAGAGCTTTCTAGGCTATATGGGGAGCAGCAAAAGATTATTGCTGCAAAGAAAAATAATCCTGCAAAATATCAGGAAATGTATCAGCTAGAAGAGCAGCTATTGCAGCAGATAGCTGAGCTGGATTCGGCAGGAAAAACCGATGAGGCACTGGCCATATATCAGCAGTTAACAGGAATATTGCAGCAGTCATTTGGGGTGGACACTTTACATTGAAAAAAATATTAATGTATCGCTGGAAGGCGTATAACTACAAGGACATTAAGTATACATTTGAAAAACTAGGATATGAAGTTAAGGAGGTTTACCAGGACCTCCTTAATTATGATGTGGATGAGGTCTTTGCAAAAAAGCTAAAGAATATTATTAAGGAGGAAGCTTTTGAGTTTTTCTTTACGGTAAACTATTTTCCACTAATATCAAATGTATGCCAGGAATGTGGTCTTTTATATGTATGCTGGAGCTGTGACAATCCTCTTATATCCCTCTATCATAAATCAGTGTTTAATGATGTGAATAGGATTTTTTTATTTGACCTGACAAATGTACGAGAGTTTCAGGGAATGGGAGCAGATCATATTTATCATCTTCCGCTGGCGGTGAATACAGAGCGACTAGATTATTTATTTGCCAATACAAATGATTTGGAAAATTATAAAAATAGAATAAGCTTTGTAGGCTCACTATATGAAAAGAATTCCTACGATAAATTTGAATATAAATTGCCGGATTATCTCAGGGGATATTTTGAAGCCACTATGGAGGCTCAAAGGGATTTGTTAGGAGTAAACATAATAGATAGAATGCTAACCCCAGAAATCTTAATGGAGCTAGAGCAGTATTTTGAATTGGAAAAATCGGAGGATTCCCTATCAGATTTAAACCTTATTTTTTCTGTGACTACTCTGGGCTTTAAAATAGCAGAAAAGCAAAGACGAAAGATTCTTATAGAGCTGTCAAAGCATCATGATGTAAGCCTTTATACCAATTCTAACACCAGGGATTTATTAAGGATAAATTACAAGGGCAGCGTAGACTATTGGAGCGAAATGCCAAAGGTTTTTAGGGGCTCAGATATCAATTTAAATATCACGATACCAAATATTAAGAGCGGAATTCCACTTCGTATATACGATGTGATGGGGGCCGGAGGATTTCTTATTTCAAACTTTCAGGCTGAGCTTCCTAGGTTTTTTGAAAATGAAAAGCATTTGGTATGGTATTATAACGAAGAGGATTTATATGACAAGGTAAAGTTTTACCTAGCCCATGATTCTCTTAGAAAAGATATAGCACTGGCGGGGTATAATCTGGTAAAGACAGAGTGCACCTACGAAAATAGAATTACAAATATATTAGAAACAATATAAAAAGACTCGATTCTACCAAGCTTTGGTAAGACTCGAGTCTTTTATAATCCGTAATTCATCATCATGCCGGAATATGCGCTGGCTGCGTACGGCGCGGCAAGAGATTTATTTGGGTTTTTGTATTCTACTACAGATTTATCAACGTATGCCAAAGGATTTATAGATGCCTTTGAGGCTGCTGTGCTAATAGCATTTTTTAATTTATTTAGTGTAGCAAAGGTTTCATCCCTGGCCTCTGAATTGATGGCGTTTGATAAGCCTTCTTTGTCTAAAACTAGATGATGGTAGTCATCCTGAATAATACCGGAGCTTGAAAGCTGTTCACTCATGCCTCGGGTAACAGTGGACATTTCATTAAATAATGCTCTGTTTTGGTGTGAATTGGTATATCTGAGACCTACGTCTAGCATACCGTTATAGCTGTCGAGCATTTGGGTGATGCCCTGAGACAAGGCCTCGGTGTCATTCATTAATCCGACAGTCACAGGTGACATTGTAGGGGTTTTTAGTATTAGCTCAAACGCTTTGTTTACTGTAAAGGTGTTAGAAAGTGAGCTGTGCTCATTTCCATTTAGACTAAACACCGAGTTAGACGCCTGATGTGTCATATTCTGGATGCCTAGTATATTTAGCTCTCTCCAGCAGGTGTTAGAGGAAATACTAAATATATAGTTTTCGTCCTCATTTAATCCTGTTGATTTAGAGTAAATCTGTATAGCATTTTCAGATTTGTTATTGCTAATAAGGTTAGCTGAAAGTCCAACATCGCTAGAATTAATTAACCTTATTATCTTTTGTTGAATGTCCAGATTTGACTCGCCTCGATTTACGTTGAACTGGAATTCATATGAGTGATTACGTATATCTAAATCAAAGGAGTATTGTCCATCCTCAAAATTGCGTCCATTTGCTGCTAAGAAATTTCCAGTGTTGATCTGTGGCGTGGCTAGTGCAGACACCTCTACTGTAAAATCATCTGCAGGTGAATCACTGTCGCCTACATAGATGGCATCTACCGCATCTGAATTTGTAGAATGGGCCATTCTCTTTGACATGATAGATTCAATATTATCTCCCATGGCAGAAAGATTGGATACAGATAGGGACATGGCATTGGCATGCTCTTTTATGTCAATGGCAAACTGTCCAATATCCTCGGTATCATTAATCTTGTACAGAGGGGACTCTTTGTTGGTCTTTATTATTTTGTTGTAGGTATCGCGTAGTTCACTTTTCTTATGGGATTCATAGCGATTTCCTATGTCTTTGGCATAGGTAGATATGAAATAATTGTACGCAGAATCAATTCTAGCCATTAGACGCCCCTCCTTTCTTCCATGAATAGTGTAGCGTTCGACAATCCTTTGTCTATCACGGGACATAGATATCGATATTTATAGTTATAGTTACTATCATAATACCACAAGTCAAATAATTTGAAAACCCACTAGATTTAGTCAAATATTCTGACAACTATACTTTATTTAGTTGGATCGTATCCTTTCTGTGAAGAATAGTGTTCGCATAGATGACACAAAGGTTTTATAGAGCTTTCACTAGCCTTTCACACTGGAAAATGGTAGCTGTCACATTGCGGTGATTAAATAAAAACAACGAAGGGAAGACTTCGAATACACTGTTTATTTTTAGGAGGATAAAAATGAAGAAAAGAATAGCAGCAATGATGATGACAGCAGCACTTGTCAGCACCTCTATGATTGGTTGTGGATCAAGCGATTCTACAGCCTATGCTAGCGAGACAGTCTATGGCGAGGTAACAGCCGTAAGCGATGATGGATTTACCATCACAGTTGGAACAATGGATGATTCTAACAATCTTACATTAGGCGATGAAACAGCTGATATTACTGTTACAGACGCTACTACATACTCAATTAGCATGTCTACTCCAGATGGTGAAGGAGTGGCTCCAGATGGAGCTGGTGAAGCACCTTCAGGAGATGATAAGGGTCAGAAGCCAGATGGACAGGCTCCAGATGGACAGGCACCAGAGGGAAATGGAGAAGCTCCAGAGGATATGGGCGAAGCACCAGCACAGCCTGAGGATGTAGCTGAGAAAGCAACAGAGGAAACAACAGAAGAGACTACAGAGGAAACAACAGAGGAAACAACAGAGGAAACAACAGAAGAGACTACAGAAGACACAACAGAGGAAACAACAGAAGAATCTACAGAAGATACTACAACAGAAGAAGCACCAGAACAGGGTGAGGCACCTGAGGTTTCATTCGATAGCATTGCAGTAGGCACACAGGTAGCGATTACATTTGATGCTGATGGCAACGTAACATCTGTTGAAATTTTAAATCCTACTATGGAATAAGGTCATATTTGTTGAACCAATAACCTGCACTTAACATAAAACGCCGCTAGATAAAAAATATCTGCGGCGTTAATTTTTTAATTATTTATTTTGATTACTCTGCCAGGATTGCCAACAACAACTCCACCTGCTGGTACATCATGGCACACAACTGCGTTGGCACCGATAACAGCATTTTTACCAACTGTAATAGGTCCTATAACAGCTGCCCCTGCACCAATATCCACACCATCCTCGATGGTAGGAACACCACGGCCATTGGTTCCAATAACTGAACCCTGGCGGATGGTTACATTATTTCCAACAACAGCATCTGTGTGAATGACGATACATGAAAAATGGTCAATCATAAATCCAGAACCGATAGGTTTGATACTGCTAGGAATATCGATTCCGTATTTTACAGAAACTGAATGGAATTTTAGTCTGGTTAAGAAGGCTAGGATTTTGTGATTATTGGTCTTTAGATAGCAAAGACGTCTATACCAATGACTCCATGCATAACCAGGCTTTGTCATATAAATTTTTAGTCTTGCCATCAAAGAGGTGTTATTGGAATAACGCAAATAATCACTTCTTAAAAGCTCTTTATATTCTTTTTTAGTCATCTGCATTCCTCGTAGATATCGTATAGTGTATTGCAATAATCATTAATATTATTATATTCCATGGCGCGCTTGTATGCACCCTGGGATTTTTTCATATAGAGGTCATTATTTGATAGCAATTCTGATATGGCATCCACATATTCATCGGCAGTGCGACATACTTTTCCACAGCTATCATCTACAATATTGATTAATCCACCCTCTCCGGAGCATATCACAGGCTTTGATAGTGACATGGCTTCTAGTGCGACCAGTCCAAAGCCTTCCCATTTTGAAGGCATAATCTGAACCTTGGTGTTGGCCATGTAATCGTAGGAATTTTTTATAAAGCCTTCCATGGAAATCACATCCTGTAAGTTATATTGGCAAATAAGTGAATCAAGCTCTTCTCTTAATTCTCCATCGCCTACAATTCGCGCCTTTGAAATTATTCCTTTTTCATATAAGGCCTTTGCAACCTCAATTACAAGCTGAGGATTTTTCTGCTCTGTAAGGCGGCCAACAAAAAGTAAATCACTGGCAATATCAGGATTGTTTTTATTTGTTACCTGTGAACACACGCCATCTACAGAAAATGGATTTCCTATAATAGTAATAGGGCATTTGATTTTGCTGGTGTATCTATATTCATCCTTGACTGCAGATGAAACCATAAGAATATGATCTATATATTTGCAAGCCATTAAATATGAAATAGTTTTTAAATGAAATTTTTTAATCCATGGTGGATTGTTATGTAAATGGGAAATGATTGGAACTGATCCCTTTAAAGCAAATGCACAAAATACACTGGCTGTAAAATCATGGGCATGTACAACCGAAGGCTGTAATTCTTGAACGGCCTTTTGAATTTCGGAAATACTGAGGGAATCAATACCTCGGTATTTTTCATATAGACCTAGAGATTTAAGCTTGTCCTCGATAGGACCGTGAGGTGCCATATAGACAAAATCCTCACGATCATTGAGACCATTTATAATCTGGCATACTACGTTTTCCGCACCAGAATAAATTTTAGATTTGATAACATGTAGAATCATTTATTATTCTCCCACAGGCATTGCGTAGCGAGCTGTTGTGCTACCGTATTCGTATGTGCTAAGGAACTCGTTGAATTCACTGAATGATTTTGGAAATTCCTTACCAAAGATATCAGCTACATCTTTATTATATAGCTTTACTACATCATCTGATGAACCATATGAAACCTTGATTTCTGTGATGTCTGTGCCGTTGAAGCATTTAACTGCTTTTTTTCCTGCGGCATAGCCTAATGCATATGGGTCAGAGAACAATGTAACTAAAGTGTGCTGTCCGATTGTTGTATCACCGCCGACTGTTACAACCTGGTTTTCGTTGGCAATAGCTGAAATAGTTTCCATCTGATCAGTAAGCATGCTTCCGAATGGAATGTAGATGGCTGAGCACTCATCACATGCCTGCTGGATTCTTTCTTCTATTGTTAATTCACTATCGAGTGAAGTATCGTTTGTCTTTTCTTTATCTTCAGAACTATCATCAGAATCTGCCTTTGGCTCTTCGGTGTCTTCTTCAGTAGTTTCATCTAGATTCTCAACAACCTTGCCGCCTGTCCAAAATTCTGAGATAGAAGCAACTCTTGTTGATGATGGTGAGTTGATACCTAGGATGTCGCTTTCACCAAGAGAAACTACGTCGTCATCGATACCTGCTTTTGCTGAGCTGGCAACAATTTTATTAGGTGTAATAGCTTCTGAACTATTGTCTTCAATTTCTTCAATGGCTGTGTCTGTAGCAGGAATAATGTATTCCTTCCATGGGATACCGGCCTGATCTAGGTAAGATTCAAAAATTTCATTCTGGTAAATGGAATCAGTATCCTCTGGTGAGAAGAGCAGTCCTACTGTCTGTAAATCATCTGTGGCCTCAATCATTAATGAAACCTGATCTACAATAGCTGGTTTTGAACTAACACCTGTTACATTTATACCTGTAAGTCTGTCCCAGCTAGAACCGTTTGTGTTGGCTATTCTAAGTGTGCCCTTGAAATCAACAACGCCTGTGGCCACGATTGGAATATCCTCGGTAGCTGTAGTGGTTGATAAAAGCATTCTCTTTCCTATTGTATATATCATATCTGGCTTTTCAGAAACTGCTGATGCAGCAACAGAATCTGTGGATGTATTTTCATCTGCGGTTATGACATTTACTACGGCATTGGATCCAAGATAATCTGTAAGGGAATCTTGGAAGCCCTGTAATAATATTTGATTATATTCATTGTCTTCTTCAAGACATGCTGTTATATTATATACGGAAGGCTCGCTAGCCTCTGTGGCAGCAGTATCTTCTTTCGATTCACCAGCTGAATTTTTCCCACATGATACGAGAGCCATTCCCATGACCGCGGTCATTAATAAACTAACTATTCTTTTTTTCATTACTATCCTTTCGAGGTTTGCACCTATATTTCCTAGATATACGATACTAAATTTTAATAACTTATAGGTGTTATGTCAAACATATCATTATTTTAATGCATTTCAAAAATCAAATATGCATAATATTCTAAGAAAAATTTCTAAGATTATTTTCAACAATATTTATCCCAGTACATGTATAGGCTGTGACAGCGTTTTAGATAAATATGATAAAAAAGATGGAGTATGCCTTTCCTGTAAAAGAAAAATAAAAATGGTGGGAAGTAATACCTGCTATAAATGCGGTACACCAATTAAAAGCACTGTAAGTGAGTATTGCGATGATTGTAAGAGGAAAAAGCATTCCTTTAATCAGTGCAAATCAGTGTTTCAATATATTGGTCCTATGAAAAAGTCCATGTATAGATTTAAATATGGAAATAGAAGAAGCTACGGGGAAACCTATGCTCATTTTGCTCTGGAAAAATATGGCGCCTGGATTAGGAGCAATAATATAGAAGTAATAATACCAGTGCCTATGTATAAACCCAAAGTAAAGAAACGTGGATATAACCAGGCTGAGGTGTTCGCAGATGCCTTGGGAAGATTTTCTGGCATACCTGTAGAAAAGAGAATTATCAGTCGAAAGAAGAATACTGCACCTATGAAGCAATTAAATAGTGTCCAAAGAGTGAAAAATCTTCAAAATGCTTTTAAATTATCTGATAATGATGTAAAATTTAGAAAAGTGTTAGTAGTTGATGATATATATACAACTGGCACAACGATCGACGAGATATCAAAGAATTTGGCATTAATAGGAATAACAGAAGTCTACGGGTTGTGTGTATGTACGGGAGAATCTAGTTAGAACTGATATGTACGAGGAGGTGTAACTCATGGATGTGCGTAATTGTAGAAATTGCGGAAGATTATTTAATTATCTCGGTGGCCAAAATATTTGCCCTGCTTGCCGTGATGAAATCGAAAAGAAATTTGGGCAGGTGAAGGAATACATCATGGATAATCCTCGCTCAACAATTCAGGAGATTTCTGATGCTAATGATATTAGCACTAACCAGATTCGTCAGTGGATTAGAGAAGAAAGATTACAGTTTGCAGATGATTCACCAATTGGAATAGAGTGCGAAGCATGTGGTGCCACAATTAAAACCGGTAAATATTGTGATGCTTGTAAGGGAAGAATGGCAAATGCATTATCTGATTCCATTGCAAAACCACCTGCTCCAGAACCACCTAAGCCAAAGAAAGAAGATAATAAAAATAAAATGCGATTTATTAAAAAATAGTAATTTATGGACTCCTATATCAGAAATGATGTGGGAGTCTTTTTAATTATTTTATTTATGAGTTCATTTATGCTATACTCAATTCTGAATAAATATGTTGCATACAGCAATTAGATTGAGGTAAAGCATGATAAATGAGGAACGTGTTAGGCATATGACTGCCATGGCCATCTTCGAAAAGGAAAGAGGACCAGAGTATCAGCCAATGCTTCGCTACTCCAAAAAAGAATATGTAGCACTCCACGGATGGGGTGGCTTTCTATCAGGAACATTGTTTTTTGCTGTTATTTATATAGGAATAGTTTTATATCTTGTTAGCGATGTTTTTGAAAATATTACTACTATGTATGTTTTGTTGATTGGCTTGGTTGGACTATTATTTTATGCTGCATACATCATTATGCACGTGTACAATGCCAGACGCCGTGCAGCAAAGCAATACAAGCGCGGTAGAAGATTAATAAAAGCTCTTGGCTCTCAGTATGTTCATCTATCAAAGCTATATGAGGATGAGGCACAACAGACTAGACCATTGTTAGCGCGTAGAGCATATGAAGAATTAGAGGATTAGAAATGAACGCATTTATTAACTTACGAGACGGAATAAGAAAGTTTGTATTATCCAGAGAGATGCTATTCATAAAGATTTGGAATGGCCTTGTGGCTTTCGTCGGACTTATCTGCATAAACAACAATTTAGGTTTTTGCAAACCTCTCAATAATATTTTAATTACATTATTAATATCTATTGTCTGTGCTTTTTTCCCAATTCAGGGTGTTGCATTAGTACTAGCAATCGTTATGCTAATAAACCTTGCTGCTCTCAGTGCTGAGACAGCAGTTGTCGGCATAGCATTTTTGGTTGTTGGTTATTTAGTTTGTGCTTATTTTAGAAGCAAAAACACATACAATATGGTCACAGTACCTATTTGCTATAGCTTTAGCGCTCCATATGTTATTGCACTTGGGGCAGGGCTTCTTTCAAATATTTCAGAGTTAGCTTCTGTAATTTGCGGTACAGTTACTGCTTATTATTTACACATTATCAAAAACAATTACGCAGCTATTTGGGACGAAACATCAGATGTTTCTATTGTTGCTCTAGTAAAGGAGCAGATGTTCCAAAGCAAGATGTTTTATTTCTTCCTTGCTGCAATGATTGCTATGTTTTTAGTAGTATATTTCCTCAGATTATCCAGCATTCGTATGTCATGGATTGTGGCAAATACAGCTGGTGTTCTTGTGGAGTTTTTCATAATGCTTTCGGGCTATTTGCTCACAAGTCAAAAGGCTGAGATTCCTAGTCTTGTATTAGGAAATATCTTAGTTCTTGTAGTAGGATTTATACTTAACTATTTTATTCTCGATCTAGATTACTCTAGAATCGAAAAGGTTCAGTTTGAGGATGACGATTATTACTACTATGTTACAGCTGTTCCAAAGATTAGAATAGTGGATGAAGATAAAGAAGTTAAAACATTCTAAGGAGATAATCGGTGGCCGAATTTGTTAACACAGTGGATGCCTTCATTGATGATTATTTCAATGTAAATATTCCAGATGTTTCCATCACTGATATTATTGAAATTCTAATAATTGCATATTTTATGTATCATCTGCTTGTTTGGGTGAAAAACAGTAGAGTTTGGATGCTGATACGTGGAGTAATATTCATTATTATATTCTTCCTTGTAGCGGCTATATTCCAGATGAACACTATACTGTGGTTGGGAGAGAAATTAGTTTCTGTAGCCGTCACAGTACTTATAGTGGTTTTCCAGCCAGAGCTTCGTAGAGCACTCGAGCAGATTGGTCGCAGAAAGATATCCACGATTTTTTCTTGGAACATGCTAAAGAGCGGTGCCAAGAAATTTGATGATTCAACAATTGTGGGTATGGTTACTGCATGTTACGAAATGGGCGCGGTGAAAACTGGTGCCCTTATTGTCGTTGAAAACGACATGCAGTTGACAGAGTTTGAGAGAACAGGTATAAATCTTGACGCGTTAGTTACTAGACAGCTTTTAATTAATATATTTGAAAAGAATACACCGCTACATGATGGTGCTATTATTGTTAGAGGAGATAGAGTTGTTTCTGCTACCTGTTATTTGCCTCTTTCCGACAACATGGCTATCTCAAAGGATTTGGGAACAAGACATCGTGCTGCAGTTGGTATTAGTGAGGTTTCCGACTCACTTACAATTATTGTTTCTGAGGAGACCGGAACAGTTTCTTATGCAAAAGAAGGACGTATCGTCAGGGATGTAAAGGAGGACGAGCTTATCGCTGAGTTAAAGCGTATCCAGAATCCAGAGCCTGAAGAAGAGTCTGAAAGCGTGGAAAAGGAGGGCATACTATGAAGCAGAACTTGAAAAAAGCCCTTACAAAGGACATCGGTTTAAAGATACTTGCCATTGCCTTTGCATTTTTCCTATGGTTGGTTGTGGTCAACATTGATGACCCTACACAAACTCGTACCTTTACTGCAGTTGTCACAGTCACAAATGCAGATACCCTTTCCAAGTCAGGAAAGCTATACGAAATAAAAGATGGCATAAATACAGTTAGCTTTAGAGTTACTGCAAAGCGTTCTATTATAGAAAAGCTTTCGCCATCGGACTTTAGTGCAGTGGCAGATATGAATTATCTGGAAAGTGAGGAGCGCGTTCCTGTTACTATTTCAGCAAAGTCATATGCTAGCTCTATTACCATCTCATCAAAGCAAAATTACCTCTATGTAATTTTGGAGGATGAGGCTACTAATAAATTTGTTATTAATGCGGAATACACAGGCACACCTGAGTCAGGTCTAGAGGTTGATACAGTAGAGTGCAGCCCTACAGTTGTCACAGTAAAGGGACCACAGGATCAGGTATCAGCCATTTCATCTGTAAAGGCCATCTGTGATATTACAGGTGCCACTACAGATTTCACAGAAAATGTTATTCCGGTTTTATATGATGCAAATGGAGAGGCTCTTGATACATCAGATTTGAGTATTTCTGTTTCGACAGTTAGCGTCAGTGTCAATTTCGTCAGTGTAAAATCTGCGGATATTGTGGTAAAGACTAGTGGAACGCTAGCATCAGATTTGACACTTGGTTCAATATCTACAGATCCAGCGTCTGTAATGATAAAGGGTGAGGACAGCGCATTAAACGATGTGTCTACTATCACTATTCCAGAATCAGTTATCAACCTATCAAATATTACTGGTTCATTTGTTACAACAGTTGATATTAGTTCTTATCTGCCAGAGGGTGTCACCTTGGCAGACAAAAATGCCTCAAAGGTTACTATCACAGTTACCATGTCAGGCGACACAAAATCTACTATTACCATTCCATCTGGTAATATAGAGTTCAACAATTTAGATGAGGGATTAGCTGCAACATTAGATGCTACTGATGTTACAGTTAACATATTTGGAACTGAAGAAGAATTAGCAGCCATCACTGCAGATGATATAAAGGGTTATATCGATTGTAGTGGACTCGCAGTAGGTGAAAAGCAAAATGTAGCTGCTCAATTTACAAATGTGAATGGAGTAACCGTTCAAAATACATCAGTTACAATTACTATAACGGAGGATGCGTCAGCAGCTGGTACAACTAACGAAACCGATACATCCGCCGAAAGCAAAGAGGAATAAAATGGGAAGATTATTTGGAACAGATGGTGTTAGAGGTATAGCAGGCTCTGAGCTCACCATCGAATTAGCAAAACAATTAGGACAGGCAGGAGCTTATGTTCTTACAAAAGAAGCATCTCACCAGCCTACTATCATAGTTGGATGTGATACACGTATCTCAGGTACTATGTTGGCTTCGGCACTTATGAGTGGTATTTGTTCAGTAGGTGCAAATGCAGTTTATGCAGGCGTACTTCCAACACCAGCAATTGCATACCTTACACGCAAGCACAAGGTTGATGCAGGTGTTGTTATTTCTGCTAGCCACAACCCAATGGAGTTTAATGGTATCAAATTCTTTAACGGAGAGGGCTTCAAGCTTTCAGATTCATTAGAGGATGAAATCCAGGCACTTATCGAAAACAATATGCAGGGAGTTACACTTCCTACAGGTGCAGAGATAGGAAAGGTTGACTACAGATTTGATTTAGGAAGAGAGTATGTTGATTTCCTAAAGAAGACAGTAGATGTAGATTTACACGGATTAAAGATTGTTATTGACTGTGCAGAGGGTGCTTCATATCGCACTTCGGTTGCATGTCTTTCAGAGCTTGGTGCTGAGCTTATTACTATTCACAACAATCCAGATGGGACAAATATCAACAGCAACTGTGGTAGTACACATATGGATGAGTTAAAGGCAAGAGTTGTGGCAGAAAACGCACAGGTCGGTTTAGCCTTTGACGGTGATGCAGATAGAATGCTTGCAGTAGATGAAAAGGGTCGTCTCGTTGACGGAGATCAGATCATGGCAATCTGTGCAAAGCACATGAAGGATAAGGGCACATTAAAGAAGGATACATGTGTCGTTACAGTAATGACTAACCTTGGCTTTACTCTTATGGCAAAGGAACAGGGCATCAACGTTGAGACAACAAAGGTTGGAGATAGATATGTCCTTGAGAATATGCTTGCAAATGGCTATAATATCGGCGGTGAGCAGAGTGGACATGTTATTTTCTTAGATGATAATACAACTGGTGATGGTCTACTTTCAGCATTACATTTATTACAGGTAATCGTTGATACAGGAAAGTCACTTTCAGAGTTAGCTTCTATTATGGAGGTGTTACCACAGGCACTTGTAAATGCAAAGGTACCTAACCATAAAAAGGAAAGCTACATGGAATACCCAGAGATTGCAGCTGCAATTGAAAAGCTTGGCGAGAAATTTGCCGGCGAGGGTAGAGTACTTATTCGTCCATCAGGTACAGAGCCACTTGTTCGTGTTATGATCGAGGGCAAAAATCAGTCTGAGATTGAGGCAGATGCAAAGGCATTAGCTGAGCTCATCACTAATACAATGTTATAAAATACCTAAAAGGATGAATTTATATGGTTTCAAGAAGTGTAAGAATTACTAACGCCACAGGCTTACATCTTCGTCCAGCGGGGGTCCTATGTGAGACAGCCATGCAGTTCAACTGCAAGGTTACATTCAAAACAGAGGACAATTACGAAGCAAATGCAAAGTCAGTGCTCAGTGTTTTAGGAGCTTGTGTAAAAACAGGCCAGGAAATAACAATCTGCTGCGAGGGAGCAGATGAGCAGGAGGCATTAGATTTCATTATAAATAAGATAGAAAGCGGTCTGGGGGAATAAACTGCTAATATAGCTGGTATCATTCTACCCAGTGCTATATAAACATGAATTAAAGAATTAGGAGGAAGAATAATGTTGAACTACAAGAGATACAAGAAAAATCCTGTATTGGATTTTCCACAGCGTACATGGCCGGACAAGCAGATTGAAAAAGCACCAATATGGTGTTCAGTAGATCTAAGAGACGGCAACCAAGCACTCGTCGAACCAATGAATGTCGACGAGAAGATGGAACTATTCAACCTCCTAATTAAGCTGGGATTCAAAGAAATTGAAATTGGATTTCCAGCTGCCAGCCAAATTGAATTTGATTTTCTTAGAAAATTAGTAAAGGAAAACAGAATTCCTGATGATGTAAAGGTACAGGTTTTAACACAGTGCCGTGAGGAGCTTATTGACCGCACCTTTGAGGCTATTCAGGGAATCAAAAATGTTGTATTCCATATTTACAATTCGACATCTACACTTCAGCGTGATGTGGTGTTTAACGCTGAAAAAGATGAAATCATTGAGATTGCAAAAGCTGGTACACAGATGGTAAAGGACCGTCTGGATAGATTTAATGGCAATTTACAATTGGAGTATTCTCCAGAATCATTTACAGGAACAGAAGTTGAGTTTGCACTGGATGTGTGCACAGCTGTCCAGGAGACCTGGAACAATGCCACTCCTTATCCTATTATTTTCAACTTACCTGCCACTGTGGAGATGAACACTCCTAACGTATATGCGGATCAGATTGAGTGGATGAGCACTCATTTCAAGGATAGAGAAAATGTTATTCTTTCTATCCATCCACACAACGACAGAGGTACAGGTGTAGCTATTACAGAGCTTGGACTTCTTGCAGGCGCTGACAGAGTAGAGGGTACTTTACTTGGAAATGGTGAGCGTACTGGAAATGTTGATATTCTTACAATTGCCTACAACATGTTCTCTCAGGGTGTAAATCCTGAGCTAGAGCTTGAGGATATAAAAGAAATTGTCGAGGTCTGTGAACGTGTCACAAAGATGCCTACAGATGCAAGACATCCATATGCTGGAGAATTAGTATTCACAGCATTCTCCGGTAGCCATCAGGATGCTATTAACAAGGGCGTGGCTGCCATGAAGGAACGCCAGAACATTTACTGGGAGGTTCCTTATTTACCAATTGACCCTGCAGACATTGGTAGAAAATACGAGCCTGTTGTTCGTATCAACAGCCAGTCTGGAAAGGGCGGCGTAGCCTTCGTTATGGATAGCGTTTATGGCTACAAGCTTCCAAAGAAGATGCAGCGTGAGTTTGCTGATGTCGTTCAGTATATTTCTGAAAAGCAGGGCGGCGAGGTTACTCCACAGCGTATCATGGAGGCATTCAAGTCTCAGTACTTGGAAAACAAGGAGCCACTTTCACTTGAATATGTGGTTATCCAGGATGCAAAGGAAACAGACGATACAGTTGCGGTTCTTGATTTTACCTACAATGGAGAAAAGTTCCATTCAGAGGCAGAAGGAAACGGACCTATTGATGCTGTTAAGCTTGCTATCAAGCAATGTATTCCAGAGCTTGACTTTACACTTATCGATTACACAGAGCATACATTGGCACAGAGTCAGGGCTCAGGCGCAAAGGCTGCCGCATACATCGAAATGCGCGACGAGCGTCATGGCAATACCACCTTTGGTGTTGGCGTTAGCTCAAATATTACTCGTGCTTCAATTCGCGGTATGTTTAGTGCATACAATCGTCTTATTAAAAAAGCAAAGGACTATGTATAAAAATGAGAAAGATTTTAGTTACGGGTTGTAATGGCCAGCTAGGACGTGCAATTCAAAATGAGTATGGTAATGAAGTAGAATTCATACTTACAGATGTTGTTGAGGGAGAAAAGATTTCTCCACTTAATATTATGGATTTAGATGAGGTTTTAAAGTTCGTTGAAGACAAAAAGCCTGATGTAATCATAAATTGCGCAGCAGCTACAAATGTAGATGGTTGTGAAAAGGATTGGGATTTTGCATACAAGCTTAATGCGCTCGGTCCTAGAAACTTAGCAATAGCTGCAACAAAGGTTGGGGCAAAGCTTGTACATGTTAGTACAGACTATGTTTTCCCAGGCAACGTATCTGCGCCTATTACAGAGTTTGATCAGCCAGCACCTATCAGTGCATACGGCAAGACAAAGTACGAAGGAGAAAAATTTGTACAGCAGTTTGCTGATAAATTCTTCATTGTTCGTACAGCTTGGTTATATGGCGATGGAAAGAACTTTGTTAAGACAATGCTTAGCCTTGCAGAGACTCATGATGAGCTTTCTGTAGTATGCGACCAGCTTGGCTCACCTACATCTGCTGTTGAGCTTGCTAGAATGATTCACCATCTTGAGCCTACAGAAAACTATGGTATTTTCCATGGCACATGTGAAGGCGACACAAACTGGGCAGACTTTACTGAGGAGATTTTCCGATTAAAGGGAATCAACGTAAAGGTCAACCACGTAACTAGTGAAGAATACAAAAAGATGAATCCAGCTAGTGCAGACAGACCAGCATACAGTATCTTAGATAACTACATGCTTCGTCTTACAAGCGGTTATAAGATGGCTGACTGGAAGGACGCTCTACGCGAATATCTCGCGTAATACGTAACACGCCACACGTCAACAAACGCATAAGCCCAGGCTTATATGTTTAATGAATATAGAAACTAATTTTGAAAATAGTAAGTAGGCAAATACAAAAATTAGGATATTTGTAGGTTCCATATATGTTATCTGAAAGGTACTATGAGCCCGTCGGCACTTATCGAGACAAAGTCGAGATTAGTACCGCTACGAGGCGAAAGTAGCGAAAGCGTGCCTTGAGATAATATATATGGGAGCTACAAATATCGAGAAAGTATATATTTGCCGAGAGAGGAAATTAAAATGAGAACATATTTAGTAACAGGTGGAGCTGGCTTCATCGGAAGTAACTACATTCATTATATGTTTAGAAAATATGATAATGAGATCAGAATCATCAACGTAGATAAGCTTACATATGCAGGTAACCTTGAGAACCT
>JAILKL010000119.1 GCA_024693775.1 Pseudobutyrivibrio sp. | reverse complement strand
TCACTTCTAACCTTTATCATGGATACAATTGATCTAAATAGCTCGATCACATCATATTGCTGTTCTACCAAATGCATCTTGCCTGATTCAATTTTAGATATATCCAAAATATCATTAATCAAGCCAAGCAATGACTCTGAGGCATTGTGGATATCTACAGAATAATTAACAACCGATAGTAGATAATCCCTCGGAACATCCGTTGGGTCCTCTCGCAATATCATCTCATTCATTCCCATAATTGTGTTGATAGGCGTTCTAATCTCATGGGAAATATTTGCCAGGAATCTGGATTTTGCAGTATTTGCTCGCTCTGCCTCATCCTTTGCCAGCCTAATTTCGGCATATTGACGTCTGATAATAGTACTTACCAGTACTCGCCAAACGATGAACCCCACTAATATAGCCACACTAAGTAGCTTTAAAACATTTACAATAGGTCTTTCAAGTGCGCTTGGCTCTTTTTTAATGTTGAAGGTAGACTCCTGTACTACCTTTTCCCCATCTGTATCTAGTACCTGGATATGCAAAACATAATCGCCATATTTAAGTCCTGTATATTCAAGTGCGGAAAGCTCACTTCGCAAAACCGCTTTAGGCTGAGATTTTTCTCCTTCCAGATAGACTCTTACCAAAGGATTCATATTAGTGTAATCCAGTACTGCTGGCTCTATCCTAATACGATTGACATCTCCACCGATAACATAGGTTCCATTTTTATCTGGGAAAATTATCTTTCCATCACCCAAAACTCCTGTGATGTCCAGGTTGATATTTGTTTCACCTGAGAAATAATCCCATACATTTATTACGCTGACGCCAGTGATACCTGATATAAATATATTTCCATATCCATCATTTGTACTGTATGAAAACATATTTGGATTACTATTAAGACCATTTTTTTCTGTATAGTGGGTGTATTTAGTGATATTGTCATTTATCATTTCATCCACATCCACTACGTATATACCGTTTGATGAAAGTACCCAGGCTGTGTTGTTATATCCATAAAACAAATCAAAATTTGCCTGATAGGGAAACGTTGTTACAGTAGTAATCTTTCCGTTTTTCATATATTGGATAGCATTTGAGGTCAAAATCCAATATAGCTTTCTCTTTGCATCCTTTTTTATTTTTACAACAACATCAGAGGTCAAGCCGTCTCGTGTCTTTATTTTCTTAATATCATTTTGTTTTATTACATAAATACCATCGCCGTCTGTACAGGCAAAAATAGTGCCATTTTCTGCCTCTATTACATCCAAGAAAACCTTGTTTTTCAGACGTTGGTCATCAGATTCTGTTCTAGTAATTTTCCAGTCCTTTATAATTGCCAGTCCATTGTTGGTGCCAACAGCTATAGAGCCATCCGCCATTTCACTGGTGCACCGTACCTGATTGCTAGGCATGCCATCCTCTGTGGTGTAGCTGACGATTGTACCATCATACTTTTGACAAACCAGTCCTAAATCATCAGAAAATGTAGATATCCATAAATTAACATCCTTGTCTCTATATATACACCTTACCTGAGCATCACCTATATATTCTGTAAGATCATTTTCTACTATTTCATTATTACGCGTTAATATTTGTAAACCATTATTTGTGCCAATATATAAAAGATTGTCCTTTACGGCAGTTGAATTTACTACCTCATCATCCAAGCCTGCCATTCGAGTAACATTTACAAAATTGTTAACAACAATTTTCATAATGCCCTGACGAGAGGATGCCAGCCATATATTTCCCTGATAATCCGAATCTATCATCTCAATGGCATTGTTAATAGGTAGGTTATATAGCTGATGGAATCTAAGATTTCCATTTATATATCCCACCTCACTGGTGGAGGATACCCACACACATCCGCAGGAATAATGCATCCAATGAATATTTGTAATGGTGCCCACATTAATTTTTGTAAGCTTGCTCCTTTTATCTCCAAACTTTCCGTAATACACATGGTTTGAAGATGTACCTATATAAAGCTTTCCAGCAGTAAATGGATCCGGCAAAATAGTTGTTATCTGCTCTATTCCTAGGTCCTCTCCTGTATAGAATTCCACAATCTTGCCATCCACTATCTTTGATAATCCACCATTTTTGCCCTGCGCATAAACAGTGCCACCTTGATCTGTTACAAGACGCAATATTCTATCATCATTTACTCTAGCATCATTTAACACTAGGACTTTATCCTCATTTTCCGCTTCAATATAGGAAATACCATTGGTTGTGCCAATATAAATATTGCCCTCCTTGTCCTCTGCAAAGCTACGTATAGATGACGAACGCAAGCCATCCCAATAGGTATAATGCTTTTCAATTCCATTATTAAGTACAAATACACCATTGTCATTTGTACCTATCCAAATACGTTTCTTGGAATCCTCAAAAATAATTCTGGCAGAGGTTAGGCCCACTTCTTCGCCTAATTTCTTGAATTCTGTACCATCATATCTAATTAATCCACTATAACCGCCCGTCCAGATAAAGCCATCTGATGAGCCAAAAATACAGTTCATATCAGAGGTTTCTAAACCATTATTTACATCATAAACCTCTGTGCTATAGCCCACATTTCTCAGCTGGCCTGATGCGGCGTAGCCTCCACCTATTAGTGTATTGTCATTTCCAGATATATCTGTCCCTATTCCCTCGTCATAATGGGCATAAACCGACACTGCATCCTCTCCTAATAATGCAATAAGAAATAAGAGCATGCCGATTATTCCCATATATTTTTTTATCTGGCCAAATTTCTTCACTACAACGCCTCCAAATAAAAAAGCCTAAGAGCAGTACCGAAGTATACTCTTAGGCAATTCTATCACATAAAATCGTATTACTCTGTGAATATATAAGCCCATTCACAGAAAATTTATAAATAATTTGGTTTAATCTTCTCTGGCAAGCATAGCTTTTATTTCATTCTCCATATTTTTTGTCAAAGACACCTGAATATCCTTTATCTCCATACCCTCCTGGGCAAAATAAAGCTTGATATAAAATGATGCAAGACAAAAATCAAAATCCACATCGATTTTTTGCCAATCTTTATCCTCACCTGTAAGGGTAATCATCTTTACCATGTTTGTATCCCTAAAGATGGTGAGAGGAATCTGGGCAAGATCGCTGACTGCATTTGCTCTGACTGTCATTGATAGTCTATAGTTTCCTCTAGTTTTAATTCCCACTGATATCATGTTTGTGGTGCCTCGGGCTGTTTTGATTTCCTTTGGATCCACCTTTAAAACATCATTATCGTCCATTCTTAGATCAATAATATTATCATATGCCTGCTCCTCATCATCTGCCTCAGCCAAAAGGATTTTATCCAAGTCATCATTTTCCTTGATGTATCTAAAGAACACTGGCTTGTTCATTATGAACTGACAAATATTTGCTGCACAGCGCTGATACTCTCCCATAGTAATTCCACCCGCTTCTAGCTCTTCCATGGAATTATCGGAATTTGTATTTGCCTTTGCATTGTTTGTAACCATATATAAATCGTTTTGAGCACGAACAATTGCAGCCATATTTGAGGAATCACCCTTTTCACCAGGGTTGTTTGCCTTTGCCCACCAGTCTGTCATGACGATTCCTGTAAATCCCCATTCTTCGCGTAAGATTTTTGTAACCAGATCATAATTAGAGGAGGTGTACAATCCATTTATCTGCCCGTAGGTAGTCATAACTGCGTGAGCCTTTCCCTCCTTTACAGCTATCTCAAAGCCCTTTAGATAAACCTCTCTAATGGCGCGAGCACTGGCCACGTGATCTGTAAAATGTCTGCTGGTCTCCTGTGTATTCATGGCAAAATGCTTGATGGTACCGGTGACATCATATTTGTGCATTCCCTTTAGCTGGGCTGCTGCACATTTTCCAGTTAAAAGTGGATCCTCTGAGAAATACTCAAAATTTCTACCATTCAAAGGATTGCGGTGCAGATTCATTCCTGGTCCTAAAAGCACATCAATCTTGTTTTTGCGTAGCTCCAGACCTTCCCATTGATAAAGCTCCTCCTGTAGTGGCAAATTCCAGGTGCAAGCCAGGCAGGTACCATTTGGCATAGCAAAGGCCTTTTGACCTGAATCCATTCTGATACCTGATGGACCGTCAGAGCAGCATGCTACTGGTATTCCATAGGAAATCAGCTCATCTGTAACACCACCAAAGGCTCCACCTGTACCCGGTGTAACCTTCGGAGAGCTCATTCCCTCTCCACGAACTATTGCCACTAAATCTTCTTTGCTTAGCTGCGCAATAAATTCGTCCATTGTACATTTTCCATTTTTAACATCGCCAAGCTTTAGGCCCTTATCACCTGTAATAGAAATCTCACCTGGAAGATTTTTTATTCTATGATCCGCTGGTGTCTCTGAAGCTGTAGGAACATCCTCATATACTAAAGTAAAGCTTCCGTCCTTTTCCTCCACAGGCTTCATTCTCTTAAAAGCAAGGCTTGGCATAAGAGCTTCACTTAGCTGCTCCATAACAAGAGTGTCCTCTATGGTAAATGCTCCAGCCATATTGCCTGTGCGCACATTTTCTCCTAAGTAAAAGACGTATTCTCCTGCCTCCATCACATAGGCATTTTTATGCCCTGTGATTCCTGAGTCGTCAAAGGATGTCATATAATATGCAGGTACAGTTATGCTAAGCTTTTCTGTCTCACCGGGTGCCAATAATCTAGTTTTTGCAAATCCCACAAGAACTCTGGCTGGATTGCCGAGCCTTCCCTGTGGCTTTGATAAATAAAGCTGTACAACCTGCTTTCCTGCCACATCACCTGTATTTGTTACCGCAGCAGTCACCTGCACATCATTCTCTGTAACATCAAAGCCAGCAGTCTTTATTTCAAAGGTAGTATATGACAATCCATAACCGAAGGGATACAAAACATCCTCTTTTGCAAAGGTTTCAAAATATCTATATCCTACATATATATCTTCCTTTTGAATATTTCTTGTTTTGCTACCAAAATTGGCTGTAGAAGGATATAAATCAATATTTGCTGCAATAGTATCTGAAAGGCGACCACATGGATTGACATCACCAGATAATACATCAAGGGCACCATTTCCACCCTCCTGGCCTCCCTGCCATATATATGCAACGGCTGATGGATTGTATTTTTCCACCCAGGTCATGTCGACTATATTACCTGCATTTATAAGAACTACAGTTTTCTCAAATGTCTTTGTAACATTTTCTAGCATCTGCTTTTCATCAGTAGTAAGCAAAAAGCTTCCCTCTGCATTACTGTTATCCTGGTCCTCTCCTGCGGTGCGACCAATTAAAACTATAGCCACCTGCGATTCAGCTGCTGCTTTTTTAGCAATATCCTCTGTGATAGGCATTTCCTTTTGAAACCATGGCTCTGCTGCCCAGCCCTGACCTGCGTCAAATGGATTTTCCTTTATCCAAGCGTCATATATAGCTTTTAGATCAGCATTTAAGACATATCTGTCATCTGCCTCTAATGCTTCCTTTACACCTATAACATATTTGGTATTAACCATACCGCCTGAGCCTGTACCACTTTTGTAATAGTTGTACTGGCTGCGGCCAAATAATGCTATATTACATCCTTCACTCAAGGGCAAAGTGTTTTTATCATTTTTAAGTAAGACAACTCCCTCCGCAACTGCACGCCTGGCAATTGCAGCAAAGATTTTCTCATCAAAAACCTTATTCTCCATAAAAAATCCTCCAAAGTACAATTTTATTCTTCCGAATCTATGATAATATAACATTCATTTTTCTTCTATTAATATCAAAATCATGTTAAAAATATCACTTCGTTACAACAAAAAATTGCCCAGGCATTTTAGCC
>JAILKL010000064.1 GCA_024693775.1 Pseudobutyrivibrio sp. | reverse complement strand
CTTTAATTTTTCATATTTAAAGAACGGCATTTATTCGCTAATCTTCTCTTAATCACACACAACCTCTCCTTGCACTGGCTACACTGCAGCTTTCTATTGCTGCCATCCCAGAAACGCTCTGGGTGTTTGGCGTAGTTGTACTCCCATTTTATTAGCACCAGTAGCGCTGTAAAGAATAGGCTCCATGAGAAGAAGTTTCTTATGAAAAGCATTGGAGTGAACATCATAAAATGGCCCCAATCGTATATGCGGCAATTGATGCAGCATTTATTGTGCATGATAAATGTTTGGAAGGGGCAAAAGAATAAAATGCAAATGTAGTCGCAAAGGTAAAAGAACACTGTGAGCATCAGCATATCTGCCGCATCAATTATCTTGAAAAGATACAATACTGCGAACACCGCATTAAAACTGAGCCATACCAGCATTACCACCCAGGCTTTCACATTCATTTTCTGGACAATCTCCAAAAGTGTCAGCCTATCATATCCCTCTACTTCTTCGTAACCTTCCAGCTTTCCTTTCTTGTATGCCAGAGACAATTCTTTGCCTGGAAACAGGTGTGACAGCATCATTATCATAAAAATTCCCCATAGCACGTGCAGCGGACTAATGCCGTATTCGCTGATGCCAAAGGTAAATTTGTGATTCATGAACTGTACCAACGCATCCTTTTCCCTAATATATGCTGATAATACTCCTATTAGCACTAGTAATCTAAAGCCGTAATTTATCAGTGCTCGTTTCATCATCCTAGTCATAATGCCCCCGCTAATAATTTAGATTTACTTCATTTTCATTGTATTACTTTAACCTCATATATGAAATATTGTTCACAGAATATTAATTTTCACATTTTTCCGTTATAATGAATAGTTGCGAGGTGAATATATGGGATTTTTTAATCGAGAAAACAAAATTGAAAATGCAGCTGATACTGCTGCATCAAATATAAGTAACACTGTTATGCGTCTATATTTAGTGGACTATGAGAATGTTTCCGACGCTGGGCTTGTGGGCATAGATACATTGACGGCATACGATCATGTCATCATTTTTTATGGCTCAAAGGTTAAGTCTATCGCCTACGACTCTCTCATTGCCATCACTAATTCAAAGGCTACTATCGAGCATCTGAAGGCTGAAAAGACTGCCAAGAATTATCTAGACTTCCAGCTTACCACCTATTTGGGTTACAAAATTGCTCAGATACATTTTGATCAGATATGCGTAGTCAGCAAGGATTCTGGATTCGACGCTGTAGTGGATTTCTGGACTGGCAAGGGCTATACCATCTACCGCCAGCCTGCTATCGTATATACGGAAAGCGCCGCTGAAGATGAAAAGGCTAAGGAAGCCAAGACTACTACTAAACGTAAAACCTCTAGTCGCACAAGCAAGACTACTAGTAGAAAGCCTGCTGCGAAGAAAATTTCAAAAAATACTCAAGGTAAGAAGGATTCTGTAAATAAAGATGTTCTAAGTAACAATTCTAAAGACATAGTAAGTACAGAAAAAATTGAGAAAACTACATCTCCAGAAGTTATTGTTACTGAACCAAATATCACTAAAAATTCAGCAGCTTCTAAGCCAAATGAAACTAGCAGCACTTCATCCGAGGCTCCTTTCTTTGACCCAGACTACCATCTATCTAGTCGTCCAAAGATAATAACAAAGAGTCAACCAAAGAAATCAGCTTCTAAGAAAACTGATTCAACAAGCACAAAGGCTAATAAAACTAACATAGCTACTAATAAGAAAAATTCATCAGCTAGCACCAAGTCTTCTCCAAAGAAGAAACAGACTACTACCAAACCGCACAAAAATGACCACGCCCGCAGTGATCTAAGATCTGCATTAAAGAACTGTGGTCTCAGCGCTCCGGAATACAAAAAGGTCTACGACGCTTTTGAAAAAAGCACATCCGAGGTGCAGTACAACAACGCCCTTCAAAAGAAATTCGGCAACGACCGCACCAGCACCATCTACAAAGCCACCAGCGCTATATTCGTAAAACATTTAAAATAACAACAACGGCATCGAGAACTACCTCGATGCCTTTTTATTTCTACTCCGCCAACTCGCTCTCGCCTGTAGCATAATCTATATTTATTCCTGGCTGCACATTGTAGCAGAACACGTTGAAGCAGATGCCCTGCCCCTGGTCCTCCACTGAGTAAGCCTCCATCAGCACACCGTCTGCCACCAGATTGTCACCTGTGAAAATTGGTGTAACTCTGTAAAGCACGTGATTACCAGTTTCCTTAACATATTCTGTCACTTCATTCTCAAATGGCAGCATGCCTGTCACATTTAAATATCTAGTCCCTGTGATAAGATTCTTTTCATTTGCATTTTCGCCGCAAAGCTGAAATCCTATCAAGTGGCATCTGTTGTACAGGTAATTTCCCTCAATATGCTCATGATAGTTTGCAGTGTGCCATCCACTAGGCTTCACGCTACCTATCTCTCCACGCTCTTCCGTAGGCAAAAGCTCTTGGCAAATATTCGCATATGCGGCCCCGCATCTACCCAAGCTATCCAGCTCAGAAAATTCCTTGAAGGCCTCTGTATTTGTCTTTTCTTCATCTGAAAAATATGGGATATTTCCATTGATAACGGCATATGGCTCATCCGTATATGCGGGAACCTCGTCCACTGATATCGGTGCGCTCTCCGCCGCATTTCCTACAGAATCAGTTGCATTATCCTCTGTAGAGGAATCCGTATTTCCGAAGTTGGATAAAATATCACTAGAAACGTGATAAGATCCGTCATCGCTATTTGCCTCTATAAAAGGGTGATACATATTAGCAATAACTAGAAGTGCGATTATAGATAATCTAATTATTCTCTTGTGTTTTCTTTTCATAGCTAGTCTCCAATAATTTAGTACTTATACTATAACACGAACCTCCGGCAATTAAAAATCCTTAATCTGTCCCCATAAAAAGATTTATTTTTGGATATTTAATAGATAACAGTGTTGCAGTACTATCTGTAACAAGATATTCCGCGGACAACATTTATGTAAATTGGAGGATAATTATGACTAACACAAATAATCGATATGATTTAAATAGACAGCTGGCCCAGATGCTCAAGGGCGGCGTCATCATGGATGTAACAAATGCAGAACAGGCAAAAATTGCTGAAGCAGCTGGCGCATGCGCTGTTATGGCTTTGGAGCGTATTCCAGCTGACATCCGCGCTGTAGGCGGCGTTGCCAGAATGAGCGACCCTCGCCTTATCAAGGAAATTCAAAACGCCGTTTCCATTCCAGTTATGGCAAAATGCCGTATCGGACATATTGCTGAAGCCGATATTCTAGAGGCTCTCGAGATTGATTACATCGACGAGAGCGAGGTTCTCTCTCCTGCCGACGACATCTACCATATCGATAAGACACAATACAAGGTGCCATTTGTTTGCGGCGCCAAAAATCTCGGCGAGGCGCTACGTCGTATAGCCGAAGGTGCATCAATGATTCGTACCAAAGGCGAGCCAGGCACTGGAGATGTTGTGCAGGCTGTTAGTCACATGCGCCTGATCAATTCTCAAATCATGCAAATCGTTGCTGCCAGACCAGACGAGCTCTACAACATCGCCAAGGAGCTTGCTGCACCTTACGATTTGGTTGAATATGTTCATGAAAATGGCAAGCTTCCTGTAGTAAACTTTGCTGCCGGCGGCGTTGCTACTCCAGCTGATGCAGCTCTTATGATGAAGCTAGGCGCTGAAGGTGTATTCGTAGGCTCAGGAATTTTCAGCTCTGGTAATCCTGCAAAGCGTGCATCTGCTATTGTTCAGGCTGTTACAAATTATGAGGATGCAGATTTGCTTGCAAAGCTTTCTGAGAATCTTGGAGAAGCTATGGTGGGCATCAATGCCGACGAAATCCAGTTTCTCATGTCAAAGCGTGGAGCTTAATCTTCCGGAGGTATTCATATGCTAAACAATAAAACCATTGGCGTGTTAGCCCTGCAGGGTGCCTTTATCGAGCACATTCACATGCTTGAATCTCTAGGTGCCACCTGCTACGAAATCCGCCAGCTTTCAGATTTAACAATCCGTAAATACGATGGCATCGTGCTTCCTGGCGGGGAAAGCACCACCCAGACAAATTTATTAAAAAAACTGGACATCTTTGATTACCTGCAAAAGCTAATAAGTGATGGACTCCCAGTGTTGGCCACCTGCGCCGGAGCCATTCTCTTGGCCGATAATATTTGCGACAATACCACTGAGGCATTACATCCCGGTCACCTGCAGACCTTGCCTGTCACCATTCGTCGCAATGCCTACGGCCGCCAGCTAGGTAGCTTTACAACCACCTCGGATTTTGGCCCAATCAAAAACGTGTCCATGACCTTCATCAGAGCACCATATTTCAACTCAATCGAGAGCCCTGATGTAAAGGTCCTTTCTACCGTAGATGACCACGTGGTTGCAGTCCGCTATCAAAACCAGGTAGCCCTCTCCTTCCACCCAGAGGTCACCGAGGACACTAGAATACACGAGTATTTCCTACAGGAAGTGTGCTAAAAGCAAAATGCTCCTATATCGAGGATTCACCTCAATATAGAAGCATTTTTTATATTACATAAATTCAAATGAACAAGCGAACTATATCTTAATTATTCTTATTTTTAATTACCAATTCTTTACATCTTCCGCAGAGAATACTAGCTTTGCATCTACAGAAGAAGCATTCTTGCAACATGGCTCAAGCTTTTCTGCTGTCTTACCAATCTTGCTAAGTGCGGATGTGGCAAATGCGCATACATTCTTTCCTGTCCAATCGTACTGCTTGCAGAATGACCTAACCACAAGTGGTGCCCCGGCATACCAGATAGGGAATCCTACATAAACAGTGTCATACTGCTCAAAATTCTCTACTGTGCCTTCTACTGCAATGTCCTTGCCACTAAACTGCTCTTTGTTACATCTAGCTACTGGGTTTGTATACTTTACATCTGCTTCTGTATATGGTGTAGCAGGCTTGATTTCAAAAACGTCTGCTCCAATTGAATCAGCAAATTCCTTAGCGATCTTTGCTGTTGTTCCGCCCAAGCTAAAATAAGTTACTAATGTGCTCACGCTAATATCCTCCTTAAAAAATGTTCCATTGAAATTTTCACAATTGTTTTTTATGAAATATGCAAATCACAATTGCGTGCAATCTAATTGTATCACATTGAATTTATTTTTCAACGTTTTTTAGTCAAAATTATGTATTAGGTTATTATAAAGTCTCTCTATTTGGAGTAAGTTTATTTTGGGCCATAGTCCAATAACATCATATTTGTGCAAGTTTCTATTCAATATTTATTAACCAAGCTATAATGCGACCTTTTTTTACAACTTTTGAAGCTACAGCGCCCCAAAGCAATATGAAAAAAGGATGTAACCCATCTCTGGATCACATCCTTGAAAGTTTTATTTAATTTTGCTTTTTATGAAGCTGCTTCTGTGCTGTCGCTTTCTTCGTCATCATCAGTAACCACATTCTTAGATGCAGTAACCTCAACGATTACCTGATCAGCATGAGTTGTAACCTCTACATTATTATCCTTTGAAATCTCTAAGTCTGCAACAGTTACGCTATCGCCTAAACGAAGCTTGCTGCAATCGATTTCTACCTTTTCTACTAAGTGCTCTGCCTTAGCCTTGTATGAAATCTCAGAAGCTAACTGCTCCAAAACTCCCTCTGTAACAGCCTCTTTGTTTACAAGAACTACCTCAGCTGTAGCATGAATAACCTCGCCCTTTACAAGCTCCTGGAAATCCATCTCTAAAATCTGATGTTTCATTGAATCATAGTGTAATTCCTTTAAAAGAACTGCGTACTTCTTTCCTTCTACGTCTAATGTCATCTGAGTTCTGCCGCTAGTTCTAAGTCTATCAGCCTCTTTTGCATCAAACTGAAGTGGTATAGAGTTTTCGATGTCTTTTCCGAACAAGTTACCAGTAACGTAACCCTCGCGTCTCAACCTCTTTGCCTTTTTCTCCATGTCTCTCTTTTGTACTCTGTAAGTATCCATTTGTCTCTTCCTCCTAAAATACAAATATTTGAGCAGGGAAATTTGCGGAATGTCGATATTCAATTGGCGTTTCGTTTGTTTCTCGTGTTCGTTCTCTGTTATAGTCCTCTTAAAAAAAATTGTCAAGTTTTCGAGTTCTCAGAAAATT
>JAILKL010000022.1 GCA_024693775.1 Pseudobutyrivibrio sp. | reverse complement strand
GGTGAAACGACCCATGAAGGCAAGCCTGTGTGTCGTACATGGTTGTAGAACCTTTTTAAGAAACTCCTATTGTCTGCTTTGTACGTACAGTCCCTTCGAATAGTAAAACGCGTAGAAGGACACCCATACATACGCGCTTTTGCCCATTAAGATAATTCTAAAATCTGCTCAAATGTTTTGATGCCGTAGGCTGGAACCGGGCATGGCTGGCATCCTATAAATACACTGATTGTTATGAAAAAAGGGATGCCATGTCGGCGGGAAGCTCTGCTACGAAATCCATTTCTTGGCCTGTTATAGGGTGGGTGAATTGGATGCGGTGAGAGTGTAGCGCTTGGCGCTGCATGTACTCCATGTCTGGGTTGTATAAATGGTCTCCAATTAATGGGTGACCAATATATTTGAAATGAACGCGAATCTGATGGGTACGTCCAGTTTCTAGATGGATGGCCACTAGGCTGTGGCCATTTTTCTCAGCTATAACCTTGTAATGAGTAATGGCGCTTTCGCCATGCTCAAAATCGACGCATCTTGTAATAATTGAATTATCCACACGTCCAATGGGCACATCTATGGTACCTTCTTTGATTTCCAAGGTTCCACGCACAATGGCATAGTATTCTCGATGAAATTCTCTGTTTTTTACCATAGTTGAAATTATATTGGCGCTGACCAGGTGCTTTGCTATCACAGTTAGCCCAGAGGTGTTTTTATCTAGGCGATTGGCGCAGCGGAATATAAATGGTTTGCACTGGGCGTTATAGTAGTAGGCTAGGCCGTTTGCCAGAGAATCCTCGTAGTGGTTTAGGCTAGGATGAATTGGCAGGCCGGCTGGTTTATTGACTACTATTATGTCCTCGTCCTCGTAGACTATGTCTAGTGGAATTTCTACGGGTGGTATTTTCTCTGAGGATTCTTCCTCGGTGATATTTACAGTAAGAGATTCTCCAGCAGCAAGTCTACGATTCATGTGCACCCATTCACCATCGATGACAACATTTTCTGGCATCTTTTTTATAGCAGTAATGTTGGCAGATGAGTAGCCTTTGGTTTTTAGGTATTTATCTATGGTAAAACCGTTGTATTCACTTTCGATTGTATATTCTAATGTTCTTTTCATATCTGAAATTGTATGTGGTAGGCATCACAGAGTCAATATGGATTCATGTAAAAACGCCCCACCATGGATTTACCATAGTGAGACGTTTTTTGAAGGAGAATTAAAATTGAAGAAAATGGTGTTAGTTCATAGTAACAGTTACGTTGACTTCCTTCTTAGAAGAGTCGTAAGGAATTACGTTTCCTTGGATTTCCTTACCATCAACTGTCAGGCTGCTTACACCCTTTTGTACTTTGTTTGGATTTTTGATTTCAATATTGTAGGTTGTGCCACGATAAACTCTTGTGATTTTAAAATCGCCAAAGCTTGCAGGGATACATGGGTTTACTGAAAGTCCCTCAAGTGTAGGATAAATTCCCAGGATGTACTGAGAGATATTTGTAAAGGTCCATGCAGCAGTACCTGTAAGCCAGCTGTTCTTTGCCTCACCAAAGAATTTAGCGTCTGCACCAGCTACCATCTGAGAATAAACATATGGCTCAGTGCGGTGAATCTCTGAGATGTCCTCGATATATGAAGGACATGTCTTTTTGTATACTTCAAATGCTCGGTCGCCGTGACCTACGCAGGTTTCTGCTATAGAAATCCAAGGATTATTGTGGCAGAAGATGCCGGCATTTTCCTTGTATCCTGGTGGGTATGATGTGATTTCCCCCAGCTCTAGGTGATATCTAGTATAGGCTGGCTGCAAAATCATAACGCCGTATTTTGTGTCCAAACGCTTCTTTACAGAGTCTAGAGCCTTGAGGGCATTGCCGTTATCTACACCAACACCAGCCATTACGCACATACCCTGTGGCTCGATGTAGATTTGACCCTCATCACATTCCTTAGAACCTACCTTGTGACTGTATGCATCATAGGCGCGGACAAACCATTCGCCGTCCCAGCCATCCTTTTCGATGGCAGCAATCATTTTATCAACCTCGGCAAGCACTCGTGTAGCCTCGGCCTCATCACCTGTTGCCTTGCAAAGGTCAGCGTATTCTCTACCGTATTTTACAAACATACCGGCAATAAATACTGACTCAGCCACAGGTCCCTCACTAGGTCCAAAGCACTGGAAGCTTTCACCTGGATGCTCTGAAAAGCAGTTTAGATTCAAGCAATCGTTCCAATCGGCACGGCCAATTAGTGGAAGGTCGTGTGGACCCTTATGATTTACAATGTAATCAAATGATCGCTTTAAATGCTCCATAAGCGATGTGGCAACAGACATGTCGTTGTCGTATGGAACATTTTCCTTCAAAATAGAGAAATCGCCAGTCTCACGGATGTATGCACTAGTGCCCGCAATTAGCCATAGTGGATCATCATTAAAGCCAGATCCAATATCGGAATTTCCCTTCTTTGTAAGTGGCTGGTATTGATGATATGCGCTACCATCCTGGAATTGAGTAGAAGCAATGTCAATGATTCTCTCTCTAGCCCTGTCAGGAATAAGATGTACAAAGCCAAGTAAATCCTGGCATGAATCTCTAAATCCCATTCCACGTCCGATACCTGTTTCGTAATATGAAGCTGAGCGAGACATGTTAAAGGTAACCATACATTGGTACTGGTTCCAAATATTAACCATGCGGTTTACATGTGAATCATTTGATTCAATATGGAATTTTCCAAGTAGCTGATTCCAATATTCATTTAAAGCTGCAAAAGCCTTGTCAAAATCTTCATCAGTCTTATATTTTGCTAAAAGAGCATTTGCCTTTTTCTTGTTGATGATTCCTGGCTTTTCCCATTTATCATCCTCAGCATTTTCAATGTAGCCAAGAGCAAAAACAAAAGACTTTGACTCGCCTGGATTTAGGCTTACATTAATCTGATGTGAAGCAATTGGATACCATCCTGAAGCTATTGTGTTATTTAGCTTTCCTGCTATTACTGCAGCAGGCTTGTCTGGACCATTGTAGGCTCCGCGGAATTCATCACGGCTTGTTTCAAATCCATCAATATTCGCATTTACGGAATAAACAGCATAGTGATTACGGCGCTCCCTATATTCTGTCTTGTGATAGATAGTAGAATCTACCACCTCAACCTCTCCAATAGAAAGATTTCTTTGATAGTTCTTCATATCATCATCTGCATTCCATAGGCACCATTCTACGTATGAAAATAGTTGGATATCTTTTTTAGAATTGCCTTTATTAGTAAGAGTTACCTTTGTAAGCTCCACTGGATCAGAGATTGGAACGAAAGTAACTAATGAAGCTTCGATGTCATTTTTAGCTCCACTAAATTTGCTGTAGCCAATACCGTGGCGGCACTCGTAGGAATCGAGCTCAGTCTTTGTTGGCTGCCAGCCAGGATTCCAAATAGTGTCTCCATCCTTTATATAAAAGTATTTACCATTAGTGTCGAGTGTTGTGTCATTGTAGCGGTAACGTGTCATACGCATTAGCTTTGCATCCTTATAAAAAGTGTAGCCGCCACAAGTGTTAGAAATTAATGTAAAGAAATCAGTACAACCTAAGTAATTAATCCATGGTAAAGGAGTCTTAGGGGTTGTGATGACATATTCTTTGTTATTATCATCGAAAAAACCGAATTTCATGAGATCCTCCCTAAATAAAGAAACTAAATTAAAAGTAAGTAAACGATTAAGTGAGTTTTGGACTAGATAATGTAAATAAATCCGCTAAATATAATCTTAAACGATTAAGTAAAAGACAAAATATTTACTGCATTAGAATATCACAAATGTGGTGAAATGGAATACCTGCTGGACAGATTTGGGAAAAAGTCACTAAAACGACTTACGAAAACTTAATAAAAAGCCTAAAATACGAAAACTATATTGAGCTTTTTACGAAAACAGGCTATATTTAAGTTACGTAAACGATTAAGAAAGTAAAACTAGGGAGAGAACAATGGTATCACTTAAAGACATTGCGTCTCAATGTAACGTATCTATTGCGACAGTAAGTAAGGCGCTAAACGATCACAGCGACATAGGTGCTGAGACAAAAGATAGAATTCGTGCAGTTGCAAAGGAAATGGGATATGTTCCAAATGCAGCAGCCAGATCCATGAAAACAAATCACACCCATAATATAGGAGTGTTATTTGTGGACGAGGCGGAAAGCGGATTGCGACATGACTTTTTTGCAAATGTATTAGATAGCTTTAAAAGAAATGTGGAAAAGGAAGGCTACGACATAACCTTCATTTCAAATGATAGATCAAGACCTGGCAGATCTTCTTATTTAGAGCATGCCAGATACAGACATTTTGATGGAGTAATTATTGCATGTGTTCAGTTTAATGACCCGGAGGTAATTGAACTGGTACAAAGCAATATTCCTGTAGTCACCATTGACCACATTTACAACGATACCACTACTATTATTTCTGACAATGTAGATGGAATATCGCAGCTAGTAGACTTTGCAATAAAACGAGGTCACAAAAAAATAGCCTATATACATGGGGCAGATTCATCTGTTACTAAATCACGTTTAGTAACCTTTAACAAGAAGATGGAAGAGCATGGCCTAAAGGTTCCGGATGAATATATTGTAGAAACTCCATACAGAGATATGCATGGAGCCTACGAAAAAACATTAGAGCTTTTAGAGCTGGAAGATATTCCTACATGCATATTCTATCCAGATGATTATGCATCCTATGGAGGGGTGAGGGCTATTAAAGAAAAAGGTCTAAGGGTTCCGGAGGATGTTTCAGTTATAGGATTCGATGGAATCAGAGTGGCAAGACATTTGAGGCCACGACTTACGACCTACAGGCAGGACACAGAAGAATTAGGGGCACAGGCAGCAAAAAATCTTATCGACTTGATTGAAAGACCTAAGACAACACTTATCCAAAGAGTTGTCGTCAAAGGCAAGCTTCTTGAGGGGGACACACTGGCAGATCTTAATTAGGCATTTAGTTGAGAAATCAACAAGAGATAAATGCGGTAACAATTAATTTCAACGTACAAGCGTGGTATTGGGAGGAACGCAAAATGAAAAAGAGAGTTATAAGTTTTTTAGCAATCGCTACAATGACTGCATCAATGTTTGCAGCATGTGGTGGCGCAGACACAGCAACAGAGACAACTGGTACTGCTTCAGATGCGGCTGAAGGGGGCTCATCAGAAGTAGCTACACCTGCTGAGGACACAGGTACAGTCCTCAACATTCAGTGCTGGAACGAGGAGTTCAAGTCTCGTGTAACAGATCACTATCCAGGATATGAGGAAGTTGATGCTACTCATGGAAAGATTGGTGATGTAGATGTTGTATGGAACATCACACCATCTGATGACAATGCATATCAGAATCACTTAGACGAAGCTCTGCTTAATCAGGAGAATGCATCAGCTGATGACAAGGTAGATATCTTCTTAGTAGAAGCTGATTATGCACTTAAATATGTTGATCAGCCATATACAATGACAATGGCAGACCTTGGTATTTCTGATTCTGACCTTTCAGATCAGTACAAGTACACACAGGACATTGTTACAGATAGCAATGGCAATCTAAAGGGCTCTTCATGGCAGGCTTGCTCAGCAGGTCTCATCTACAACCGTGAGGCAGCAAAGGAGGTTCTTGGTACAGACGACCCAACAGAGGTACAGGCGGCTGTAGCTGATTGGGATAAGTATAATGAGACAGCAGCAAAGGTTGCTGACGCAGGATACACAATGTGCTCTGTAAACGATACATATCGTGTATATTCAAACAACGTATCTGGTAAATGGGTACAGGATGGTAAGGTTGTAGTTGATAAGAACATTGATAAGTGGGTAGATGATTCTATGGCACTTGTTGAATCAAAGGCTGAGGATACAGATGACCTTTGGGGAGATGACTGGGGCAAAGGAAAGCTTCCAGAAGGAAAGGTATTCTGCTACTTTGGACCAGCTTGGTTCTTCAACTTCTCACTTGACGCTGACAAAGAAGGCACAATCGCTAACAAAGGTGGTTGGGGATTCTGCGAAGGCCCACAGTCTTACTATTGGGGTGGTACATGGATTTGCGCAGCAACAGGTACAGACAACCCTAACCTTGTAAAAGATATCATTCTTACAATGACAACAGATAAGACAGTCCTTAAGGACATCGCACAGAAGGATTCTGATTGTGTAAACAGCAAGTCTGTTCTTGCAGAGCTTGCAGCAGATGATTCAGGTAACCTTGATATTCTCGGTGGACAGAACCCATACGAGCAGCTTGCAGCAGGGGCAGAGGGCATCGACCTTTCTAACCTTTCAGCATACGATCAGGGATGCAACGAAGAGTTCCAGAACGCAATGAAGAATTACTTTGAAGGAAATGCTACAAAGGATGAAGCACTTGATATGTTCAAGAAGGCAATCGTTGAGAAATATCCTGATGTTACAGCAGAATAATATTTTGATTTGTAATTATTAATTATATGGGTGCATGGGTTCTCCTATGCACCCAATATATTAAAAGGGATAAAAGGGAGCATTTATGAACAAGAAGAGCAAGGTAGTGCGCTACAATAAATGGGGATACATCTTTTTAATACCTTTTATTGTCACCTATGTGGTATTTCAATTGGTACCATTGGTGTCAACAGTATATAATTCTTTTTTCGAGAACTATAGATCTGGATTAACACAGATAGGCCCCAATTTTGTAGGTCTGCAAAATTATGTAACAATTATTCAAAACGGTGATTTGCCAACCTATTTTGCAAACACCATGATTATGTGGGTAATGTGCTTTGTCCCACAGATTATTATTTCATTATTATTGGGAGCGTGGTTTACAGACCCATCCCTCAGATTAAAATGTCAGCAGTTTTTCAAAACAGTAATTTATTTGCCAAATTTAATTATGGCATCAGCATTTGCAATGTTGTTCTTTACATTGTTTGCAGATAGCGGCCCAATCAACTCTATGCTCATGCAAATAGGAGTATTAGATGAGGCTTACAAGTTCATGAGCAATGTATGGTCAGTTAGGACCCTCATAGCTACAATGAACTGTCTTATGTGGTTTGGAAATACGACAATTCTTCTGATGGCTGGTATGATGGGAATTGACACTTCTTTATTTGAGGCAGCACAAGTAGACGGAGCAACAGCTACTCAGATTTTTTATAGGATAACATTACCTTTATTAAAGCCAATTTTAGTATACGTAATGATTACATCTCTTATTGGTGGTTTACAGTTATTCGATGTTCCACAGATTTTAACAAATGGAACAGGCGACCCAATGAGATCATCCATGACACTTATTATGTATTTGAATAAGCATTTATATAGTAAGAACTTTGGATTAGGCGGAGCATTATCCGTAATTTTATTCATTGTAACTGGCATCCTTAGTTTGATTGTATACAAAATCACAGTAAAGGAAGAAGATTAAGAGAGGGTAATATTATGGCGGCAAATAATAGTAAAGCAGGCCAAACCGACAAATGTGCATCAGTACATGTAAGAAGAGTAATTGCATATATTGTGCTTATACTTATCTCTTTCTTATGTCTGTTTTGGTTTTATGTGTTATTTATAAATGCTACAAGAAGTAATGCTGAATTAGGAGGAGGCTTTACACCTGTTCCAAGCAACCATTTTATAGAAAACTGGACCAATTTAAAAAATGGTACTCTACCTATATTTAATGGTATGCTAAATTCACTTATTATTTCTGTATTAACAGCAACACTTGCAACATACTTTTCTACAATGACTGCATATGCAATTCATGCATACCAGTTCAAGGCAAAGAAATTTATGTTTACATTTATACTGATGGTTATGATGATCCCTACACAGGTCACAGCCTTAGGCTTCATCCAGTTAATTGGAAAGATGGGATTGGACAATACAGCTATTCCTTTAATCGTTCCTGCTATTGCATCACCAGCAGTATTCTTTTATATGAAACAATACATGGATTCTACATTGCCACTGTCTCTTATAGAGGCGGCCAGAATAGACGGCTCTGGTGAATTCAAAACCTTTAATCAAATTGTATTGCCACTAATGAAGCCTGCTATCGCAGTTCAGGCAATCTTTAGTTTCGTAGCTAGCTGGAATAATTACTTCACACCAGCCTTGGTACTACATGAGGATAAAAAGAAAACATTACCTATATTAATTGCACAGCTACGTGCAGCAGACTGGCTGAAATTTGATATGGGACAGGTATATATGATGATTGCATTTTCTATATTCCCTGTTATCATTGTATATCTAATATTATCTCGCCATATTGTTAGTGGCGTAACCTTAGGTAGCGTAAAAGGATAGATAAAAAGGGCCTGTGTTTAAAGCTAATAAACACGGGCCTGGCAATCTTTTAATTATCTGAATACTTAACAAAAGAAAAAGACTTGACAGTAATGAGTTGCTGTGATAAATTTAGCTAGCGACTAAGAAAAGCAGGTCTTTTTTTTATGCTCTTTTTTCGCCCCGTCAAATTGTTCGCTATGATGGGTGAGCGTAACGAGACCAGAGTAGAAAAATAACGGAGGTGGAAGTTGTGCGCACAAAGATAACATTAGCTTGCACAGAGTGCCAGCAGCGTAATTACAACATGACAAAAGACAAGAAGACACACCCTGACAGAATGGAAACAAAGAAGTATTGCAGATTTTGCAAGAAGCACACAATGCACAAAGAGACTAAATAATAGTTCGGAGGTGCGATTATGGCAGAAGAAAAGAAAACCAAGAAGTCAGGTCGCTTAGAAGGCCTTAAAACAGAGTTTTCTAAAATTGTTTGGGCATCGCGTAGCGACGTGTCAAAGCAGACAACAGCAGTAGTTGCTGTGTCAGTAGTTGTAGCGTTGATTATCATCGTTTTAGATGCAGTAATCAACAAGGGTGTAAATATCCTAGTTAACTTATAATTAATGGAGGCATCGAATATGGCAGAGGCAAAGTGGTATGTTGTACATACTTACTCAGGCTATGAGAACAAAGTCATGACAAATATCAAAAAGTCTATCGAGACTCAGCATCTTGAGGAGCAGATACTCGACGTACGTGTTCCTATGGTAGAGGTTACTGAGACAAAGGATGGAGTTAAGAAGCAGGTTTCTAAGAAAATGTATCCTGGCTACGTTCTTATCGAGATGATTATGAATGATGAGACATGGTACGTTGTCAGAAACACCAGAGGTGTTACAGGCTTCGTAGGTCCTGGAAGCAAGCCTGTACCATTGTCTGATGCAGAAGTTAAGGCTTACCTACTAGGTGATAGCACTGAGAAAGTCAACGTTGAAGTCGACTTTGAGATCGGTGATACACTTAGCGTTACAGACGGTACCTGGAAAGATACTGTTGGTATTGTTAAGTCTATCAATGCAAAGAAACAGACAGTTACAATCAGCGTTGAAATGTTCGGCCGTGAGACACCAGTAGAAATTGATTTCACGGACGTACATAAGATGGATTAGGAGGAACATTATGGCAAAGAAAATTGAAGGCTATATCAAGTTACAGATTCCAGCCGGCAAGGCAACACCAGCCCCACCAGTTGGTCCAGCACTTGGTCAGCATGGTGTAAACATCGTAGAGTTTACAAAGCAGTTTAACGCAAAGACAGCAGATATGGGTGACACAATCGTGCCTACTATCATCACTGTATATGCAGATAGAAGCTTCAGCTTCATCACAAAGACACCACCAGCTGCAGTTCTTATTAAGAAGGCATGCAAGATCGCAAAGGCATCTGGCACACCTAATAAGGAAAAGGTAGCTAAGATCACAAAGGCTCAGGTTAAGGAAATCGCAGAGACAAAGATGCCAGACCTTAACGCAGCTTCAATCGAGACAGCTATGAGCATGATCGAGGGAACTTGTAGATCAATGGGCGTTGAGGTTGTTGAGTAATTAACAGCGTAGCGAAAACAACGTTCTACAAATAATTTGAGTGGGAGAGCATTAGCTCGACAAACCACAGGAGGTAAACATGAAAAGAGGAAAGAAATACGTAGCAGCTGCACAGTCATACGATAAGTCAGTTGCATACGATCCAGCAGAAGCAATCTCTCAGGTAAAGAAGAATGCTACTGCAAAATTTGATGAGACAATTGAAGCTCATATCAGAACAGGTTGTGACGGACGTCACGCTGAGCAGCAGATCCGTGGTGCCGTTGTACTTCCACACGGTACTGGTAAGACAGTTAGAGTTTTAGTATTCGCTAAGGGTGCTAAGCTTGACGAGGCACAGGCTGCAGGCGCTGATTTCGTTGGCGGCGAGGAGCTCATTCCAAAGATTCAGAACGAGGGATGGTCAGACTTCGATTCTGTAGTTGCTACACCAGACATGATGGGTGTTGTAGGTCGTTTAGGACGTGTACTCGGACCTAGAGGTCTTATGCCAAACCCTAAGGCTGGAACAGTTACTATGGATGTTGCAAAGGCTGTTGAGGAAATCAAGGCTGGTAAGATTGAGTATAGACTTGATAAGACAAACATTATCCATGTACCTATCGGAAAGGCTTCTTTCACTGAGGAGCAGTTAGCGGACAACTTCCAGACTCTTATGGATGCAATCAACAAGGCTAAGCCATCAAGCTTAAAGGGTCAGTACATTAAGAGCATTTCACTTGCTCCTACAATGGGACCTGGCGTTAAGCTTAATGTTGCAAAGGTTTCTAACTAATAGTTGACATCCTGATATACATAATGATATAATGCACAAAGTTGTTGCCGAAGACAGCAGGTGGCGTATGCCGTAAAGATTTATATCTACCCGCCGAGGACGATTAAGTATTTATCGATTACTAATCCTCTATGTCCTCGCGACATGGAGGATTTTTTTATCCTCATATAAGCAACACATAAAATTATAAGGAGGAAAAATTCGTGGCAAAAGTTGAATTAAAGCAGCCTGTAGTTGATGAGATTTCAGCAAATATTAAAGATGCAGCATCTGTAGTAGTTGTTGATGCTCGTGGACTTACAGTTGCAGAAGACACACAGTTACGTAAGCAGCTTCGTGAAGCAGGCGTTACATACAAGGTATACAAGAATACACTTATGAAGCGTGCTTTCGAGGGAACTGATTTCGCATCACTTGATGGTGTACTTGAGGGACCTAGTGCGATTGCTGTTTCAAAGGAAGATGCTACAGCACCAGCAAGAATCATTGCTAAGTTTGCTAAGACAGCATCAAACCTTGAGATCAAGGCCGGCGTTGTAGAGGGAACATTCTACGATGCACAGGGTATGCAGGCTATCGCTTCAGTACCTAGCAGAGAGGAGCTTCTTTCAAAGTTACTTGGAAGCTTACAGTCTCCTATCACAAACTTTGCTCGTGTTCTCAACCAGATCGCAGAGCAGGGCGATGCTTCAGCAGAGGCATAATTTTTAACAATTATTTTTCACTCGCCAGAGTGAGCTAAAGAGAAATTAAACATTTATTATTTAATGGAGGAAAATAATCATGGCAAAGATGACAACAGAAGAGTTTATCGCAGCTATCAAAGAGCTTAGCGTATTAGAGTTAAATGACCTTGTAAAGGCATGTGAGGAAGAGTTCGGCGTTTCTGCAGCAGCAG
>JAILKL010000019.1 GCA_024693775.1 Pseudobutyrivibrio sp. | reverse complement strand
CTCTTGTTTACTTTTTGTAATGTCAGCTTCTTTTTGCTGCTTGGATTCTTGATTCGGATATACCCTTTGGTTGCCAGCTGAATGATTACTGTGATAAGTAACAGTTGGCCACTTCCACCATAAATATATCCCATTTCAACGGCTTCAAGTCCACCAACATTAATTCCTGACACATCCCCTTTATCAAACAAATCACTGTCTTTGTTTTTATTCCAGAAGAAAAAGCTAACTAAAAGACTAAGCATGCACAATGCGCTTAGGATAAATGCCTTTGTTTTGTAATTAACCTGAGCTGCTTCAAAATAATCGTCTGGCAACTCTACATCCACAGTAAGTGCACCATTAAGCTTATAATCATTTGAAACCTGAGCTGTAATAGTATTTCCATCGACTGTGTAATCCACGTAAGAAGTAATATCCTTCTTACGCTTTTTATCTGCAAAGAATCTAACAGCGCTTGTATCGTCAATCTTCTTTGGCATATTTATAGTGACCTTGGCTCCATTTATTTCTGTACCCCAGTAATCACCAAAAGCATGAAAAATCATTTCATCGAAGCCCTTATAAATATCTCCGCCCATATCATAGTCATATGAAATCACATATTCATGGATTCCTGTGTCTAAGGTTTCATAGGCACTTCCAATTTTGACTCTTTGCTTGCCTTTAATTGTATCTACTTCATAGTCCTCATTTTCGCAACGTAGATTTGTTATAACGCCTCGTCTAGATTTAGATTTACCATCCTTTGAAGTATATTTAAGCCATTCTGGAACAAAACGAAAAATCCCATGATGCCCAGTTTCATAGAAATTAACACCGATGATTTCTGTAACATGAATCTGATTTTTTGTGTTTACATCCAGATTTACTTCATAATAATCAATTGTAAAACCGTCGGCTTTGGAATCATTGCTTCCAGATGTAGCACTAATGTGTCTAAAAACCATGATTCCAGCCGAAATTAAAACAATTATTCCTAAAATAAAAAAGGTTACACCGAAGAAGTGTAACCATTCCTTGCATCTATTAATCACCAAAACACTCCCACTCTAAATCTGATGTTTCATCCTTCTTAGAACGAGTCATCAGCTCATATACTGCATCCTTTGCAGCAAGTCCATCGAAAAGAACTGCATTTACGATATCTACAATAGGCATTTCGATGTTATATTTTTCAGCAAGCTTTTTGGCAGCCTTTGCTGAATATACACCCTCAACAACCATGGCAACCTTTTCCATAGCCTCATCCTTTGACATGCCCTGTCCCATATAATATCCAGCCATTCTATTTCTAGAGTGGATAGATGAGCAAGTAACTATTAGATCGCCAACGCCTGTAAGACCAGAAAGTGTATCACTTTTTCCGCCCATGGCAACTGCTAATGCAGAGATTTCTTTGATACCTCTGGTAATAAGGGCTGCCTTTGCGTTGTCGCCATATCCTAATCCATCAGACATACCGGCAGCTAATGCAATAACGTTCTTTAGGGCTGCACCAACCTCAATGCCCTTTACATCTGGTGAAGAATATACTCTGAAATACTGATTCATAAAAAGGTTTTGTACAAACAAGGCTGTTTGACGGTCTGTAGAGCCTGCAACAACAACTGTAGGCTTGAATACAACTACCTCCTCAGCGTGGCTAGGACCTGAAAGAACACAGATGCGCTTATCATTTCCTAGTACATCCTCTAATATTTCTGTTTGTGTAAACAAGGTATCTTCCTCGATACCCTTTGTTACTGTAATAAAAATCTGATTATTGTTAATGAAATCTTTAATTTTTTCTGCTGTCTCTCTGGTAGCCTTTGAAGGTACAGCCATAAGTACTACATCAGCAGATTTTACTGCAGCTTCAATGTCCGCTGTAAAATTTAAGGATTCAGGAAGCTTTACGCCCTTAATTTTGTCACTGGTATGTGTGTCGTTCATTTGATCTACCTGTGACTGTCTATGAGACCATACAGTTACTTCATGGCCGTTTTTATCAAGCATAACAGCTAAGGCTATACCCCAGCTTCCTGCTCCTAGTACACTAATTCTTGCCATAATTAACTCCGATCTATGCTCTAGTTTCTGGATGGAAAGAGAACTTGTTCTCGTTTCCATTGATTAATCGACCAATATTTGCGTGATGTAAGCAAATACCAATGAGAGAAACGATACAGCAAATAATTAGGACTTCTGTTAATTCTGCTCCTGCGTATGGAGGTGTTAAGAGTCCAAAGTGTGCAAATACAAGCATTTCGATAGCAAATGAAAGAACTCCTAAGATAGATCCAAGTGAAACGTAACGAGTGAGCGCTACTATTAAAATAAATACGCATGCAGGGATTGGAAGTCCCATAGGGAATAATGCAATAATAAAGCCAAGTGTCGATGCAATTCCCTTGCCGCCCTTAAAGTGCATATAAAATGGGAAGTCATGTCCCAAAACTACTCCAAGTCCTGCGTATACCTTGAAGATTTCTACATCATCAAAGAAAAATCCAAAGATAAGCCATACGAAGAATACTGCTACCACACATTTAAAGCAGTCCCAAAGTAGTGTAATTAGTCCAGCAGATACACCAAGATTTCTCATAGTGTTTGTTGAGCCAACATTTCCGCTACCAACCTTTGTTAAGTCAATATTTTTTGACTTTCCAATAAGGTAGCCCATAAGAATCATTCCAAAAAGATAACCAATAATTAACGCCAAAATTCTCCCGATAATCATTATTCGTTTTCCTTTCTTTCTCTAATTATAAATTTTAAAGATGTTCCCTCAAAGCCGAAGGCATCTCTAATTCTATTTTCAAGATATCGAACGTAAGAGAAATGCATTAGGTATTTCTCGTTAACGAAAATGACAAATGTAGGCGGCTTTACTGCAACCTGTGTGGTGTAGAAAATCTTTAATCTCTTACCCTTATCTGTAGGTGGCTGCTGAAGTGCAACGGCCTCAGATACGATTTCATTAAGTACACCAGTGGCAATTCTCATAGAATTGTTTTCGATTACAGCGTCGATTGTCTCGTAAATCTTTCCAAGACGCTGACCACTCTTAACTGAAATAAATAGTATTGAAGCGTAAGGCATGAATGAAAGAATCTGACGAATCTTCTGCTCATGCTCTTTCATTGTCTTATCTGTTTTTTCAATGGCATCCCATTTGTTTACGCAGATGATAACACCCTTTCCTCGTTCATGGGCAATACCGGCAATCTTGGCATCCTGCTCTGTAACGCCCTCTGTAGCATCAATCATAATAAGAACAACGTCTGATTTTTCAACTGAAGCAACTGCACGAACGATTGAGTAACGCTCAAGATCTTCTTTTATTTTGCTCTTTCTACGAAGTCCGGCTGTATCAATAAAGATATAATCCTTTTTATTGTAACGAACTCGCGTATCTACCGCATCTCTTGTAGTACCTGCAATATCAGAAACGATAACTCGCTCTTCACCGCAAAGTCTGTTAATTAATGAAGACTTTCCTACGTTTGGCTTTCCGATAACTGCAATCTTTGGAGTGTCATCCTCTGCATCATCAGCTGATGGTTCTGGAAAATAGCTAACAACCACATCTAGCATATCACCAAATCCGAGACGTGAGCTGGCTGAAATAGCGATAGGATCGCCAATTCCGAGATTGTAAAATTCGTATACGTCTGCCATATCACGCTCAAAGCTATCTACCTTGTTTACAACTAAAACAACAGGCTTGTGGCTACGTCTAAGCATGTCTGCAACCTTTGAATCACTATCCTGAAGACCCTGCTTTACGTCTACAAGGAAAATGATAACATCTGCTGTATCAATAGCAATTTGAGCCTGCTCTCTCATCTGAGAAAGAATAATATCCTTTGTATCTGGCTCAATACCGCCTGTGTCAATCATAGTAAAATCGTAATTTAACCATGAAATATCAGCATAAATACGGTCTCTTGTAACACCTGGAGTGTCTTTTACTATAGAAATACGCTCTCCCGCAAGTGCGTTAAAAAGCGTAGACTTTCCTACATTTGGGCGGCCTACAATGGCCACTACTGGTCTTGCCATAATTTACCTCACTTTATATATATTAATTAGCGTCCGAGTATCGCCATTACGAAATCGTGCCCATCAGATTGTACAATACGAGTCTTAACTTGTAAAGCTGACTCGATTTCTGAAAGAGTTATATCATCAAGAAAAACTTCCTCACCAGAACGAAGCATTGTACATGAAAGAAGTAGATTGTCACCTAGGTCCCTATCCTTTAATTGGGCGATCAAATCCTGACCTGTTATTAATCCAGAAACAGTAATCTCTTCTCCGAAGAAATCATTTCTAATCTCTACTACGTCTACTGTGACTTTATTGAATTTTTCCGTGATAATATCAGCTAGCTGTCTCATAAATGGACCAGCCAATTTTCCAGTGGCTATTGTCACGTGGCGTTTTTTCATAAATAGTGGCTTTTTTGTATCCTCTAGTGTATCTAATACCTCCTCGTGTAAGAGACGAAGCATTCCAACACCATTTTCCAGCTGAATAAAGCCATCATATCTATCAGCCTCAGGAAGTGGTCTACCGGCTAAAATGTACCATTCATCAGAAGCCTGAACGAAATGATTTCCAAATCGTTCCATGGCAATATCCTGCCATTTTTCAATCTGGTCAATTACCTTGCCTGCTTCTTCTGCTGTGTAGGTTCTAAGAGGGAACAGTCCATCACGGAATTTTGTTACACCTACAGGAACTACTGACATGGAATTCATAACAGGAGCAAACCTTAAAAGGTCTCCAATGGTACGGTCTAGTTCCTCACCATCATTTAAACCGGGACATGCAACAACCTGAGCATTCATTGGAATCTCAGCATTATAAAGCTTTTCGATTTTTTCAAGAATATCTCCTGCAAATCTGTTGTGCAATAATTTGACTCTAAGTTCAGGATTGGTGGCGTGAACAGAAATGTTGATTGGACCAAGCTTGTAGGCAATAATACGATCCAAATCAGCCATTTTCATGTTGGTAAGGGTAACATAATTTCCCTGTAGAAATGATAATCTTGTATCATCATCCTTGAAATAAAGAGTTTCACGCATGCCAGGTGGCATTTGATCGATGAAACAAAAGGCACATTTATTTGAACATGACTTGTAGTCATCCATTAATCCATTGCAGAATATTACACCTAAGTCCTCGCCCTCTTCTTTTTTAACAAAGACCTCAGAAGTGGTGCCATCCTCATGCAATAGCTCTACTGTGATATCTGCATCATCAGAATAATAGTGATAATCAAAGATATCTACTAAAGTTGCATTATTTATTTTTGTAATTATATCACCAGGCTTTAGGCCAGCCAATTCTGCTGGGCTACCCTCAGAAACCTGTGCAATTTTATGACTAGAATTTAACATACTGGTATATACTCAAAAGCATTTTGTAAATGCTTTAATTTTCCTTCCTCTATTGCTATAACATCAAATCTTACATTCGTATCACTGCTGATTTTGTGACTGTACATATAAAAATCAGCCACACGAGAAATTTTTCTCATTTTATTAAAATTAACAGCCTCTAGGGCGTCGCCCTTTGCTGTATTCTTTCTATATTTTACTTCTACGAAAACTAAATAGTTTTCCTGGCGGGCGATAATATCAATTTCGCCCATTTTACAATAAAAGTTTTTCTCGATGATTTTAAATCCCTGGCGCTCTAAAAAATCAGCCGCAAGGCCTTCAAAATCATTTCCTTGTCTTCTCTTGTTCAATAAAACCTCAATTCTATTTCAATTTTGATTTTAGTTTTTCCATATCGTTTACAAAAACTAAAATTTCAGCTACTACCTGATACAATTCAGGTGGAATTGCATCGCCTATATTTAATTTGCTAAGGGTCTGCGCTAATTCATTATCCTGATAAAATGGAACATCTGCCTTTTTTGCTTCCTCTATTATTTGCTCAGCAACATAGCCCTTACCACTGGCCAAAATGCGAGGTGCGTCATCTCCTGCCTCATAAGACAAGGCTACGGCAGTTTTATTTTTATCAATAGGTGGTTTTTCCTTTGCCATAATTAAGCCCTCATATCAAAGCTGTATCTATGCATTATACCATCATTAGAACCAGATTCTTTAGAATTAACAGAAACTCCAAGAAAATCTTCTGCAAAGCTGGCCTTTGGCTCACCACATTTTACCTCTGACTTAATAGAAAAGCCTTTTTTTTCAAGCCTTTCGGCTAAAACATCTAAATTACTTTCGATTAAATTCATAGAGGCTTCGTTTGCCAGATTCCATTTGCAATTAACATTTCTTTCTTTCAGGCTCACAAAAACATCTGTTGGCCCAAGGTACTCCATATCAAAATGTAAAAATGCAGTAATCTCTTCTCCAGCTTCATAGCTATTGCGCTTGTTTTGGCGCACATAGAGCATACTGTCTGTATTTTGATTGTACATTTTAAGAGGTATCTGAACAAAATTATACATTTCGTTTGCGGAATTCATGAAATTGATATTTTGCTTTACCTCAGAGGTCTGCGCTTTTATAGCATCTGCAGCCTTATTATTATAGCTTGAAACAAGTCTTTCTAAGGCCTCGGTTTGCTCTAATACTTTGCTATATAGCTTTGAAATTTCTCCTGGCTTTGTAATATCCTTTGGATTTAGCGAAAAGCTTTCTGCAAGAATATTTTTTAGCATTCCTCTATAAAGCGGAGATTTGATGATATCAGCTAGATTTTCTTTTTGCAAGCTTTGGTTATTTGTAAAATAATCATTTACTGCCTTGAAAAGATCCTTTAAGCTAGCATCCGGTTTTAGCGCACCTGTTTCATCAAATAGATTTGCATTGTCCTTTGGAAAACCTTCCATTTTATTTAAAAGCTCATCAAAGCTTTTAATGATTTTATCAGAAGCAAATGAATTTAAAGTATTTACGCCAAATTCATTAGAACTGGTGGCTTGGGTAGCGTTTTCTGGTGCAACTATGTTGCTGGTGTCTTTGTTTGAGGCTGTATCTACCGGTGTATTAATGTCATTTGGATTGGCAGCATTATTTATATTTGTAGTCTCAGGAGAATTAGCTGCATTTGTAATTACAGTATCCACCGTTTGATTTAAAGCATTTGTATTTGTAGCTATATTATTAGTGTTTGTCTGGGCAGTAGTCTCAGTGGCAGCTTGGTTGTTTAAAGCATCGTTCGTAGCTGCTGTTTCACTTTGATTGGCCACAGGTACAGATAACTCTTCTGAGATATTTGAATTATTAATAAAAATATCAGTGATAGCTTTATTAATATTGATTATATCTGTATTAGATAGCTCTGGCGAAGTCATTAGTTTTGGTAGCATATCAGATATAACCTGAAAATTGTCCGTAATAATTGCTTTATCGGAAGCATAGTTTGTAAACATGCTGATATTATCAGGTGTGATTTCAATGCCTGATTTTACCATTGCTACAATTGTTTGAGGGCCTACACCAGGATTGCTTACAATAGCTCTATTCATGGTTTGGAGATTTTCAGGGTTAATTGGCATAGAGTTTTGCATCATAGAATTAACCATGGAAATTGTGCGCTGATTAGCTGATAAATTTGCCATATCAAGAGCCTTTAAAAGAGTTGGATTTGTCTCCAATGAATTGATAGAAACAGGCCTAATTTGGATTAATGACCCATCATTACTCTTTACCTCAAAGAAAACCGATTGACCAGGAGTAAGTGTCACTCCAGAATCCAAGCGAGCAGACATAGTTTGCCCGTTGGCAAGTCCAATGGTGACCTTGCCATTATCAATGCTGTTTACAGTGCCTTCAAACACCTCTCCGGCCTTTAATGAGCTGGTAGCAGATTCAGTTAAGGATTGCCCCTTGCTTAGCTTAGTATAATCCGCACTGTTTACATGATTTGAGTTGTATGGGTTTAGACCTGTGTTTATATTCATAACTCACCTATATTTCTATAGTGTCTTTATTTTTAGAATAGTTCTAAATGGGAATTAGACAAAATTTCCGATAAATGAGCGTCTGTGAATTGGGCATGGACCGTATTTCTTTAGAGCCTCAATATGCTCTGCGCTGCCATATCCCTTATTTGATGCAAAATTATATTCAGGATAGATTTTGTCATATTCTACCATCATTCTATCTCTGGTAACCTTTGCAATGATTGAGGCTGCTCCAATGCTGATAGATTTTGCATCACCCTTTATGATTGGTACCTGCTCGATTTTAACCTGCGGAATGGTTACAGCATCATTTAATAGTAAATCTGGCTGCACCTTTGATTCGCTGATAGCCTGACGCATAGCTTCATAAGTGGCTTGAAGAATATTGATTTCATCAATTCTCTGCTCTGAAGCCATTCCAATGCTGACAGACACAGCCTTTTCCATGATTTCCTCGTATAAGGCTTCTCTTTTAGCTGCGGAGAGCTTTTTGGAATCATTTATATAAAGAATATCACAATCCTTGGGAAGAATGACGCAGGCAGTGACAACAGGTCCTGCAAGAGGACCTCTACCAACCTCATCAATACCGCCGATATATTCTTTTGTTGGCCAATATTTGTATTCAAATTCTTTTAATTTTTCAATACGCTCTTTTTCTAGTCTGAGCTTTTCCATTTTCTTTTGTGCCTGACCTATAATCTTTGAAACACCAGGTCTGCCATCAGAAATATACTCAGATATAAAGTCTGGTAATTCGGAAATCTCTGTTTCCTTAAATTCTTTTTGAATTTCAGTAATCTTCTTTTCGTTCATTATTACTCCAAATTATCAACTAGGCCCCAATCGCTAAATGGATATATACGAAGCCAAGCCTTTCCAACAATATTCTTTCCCTTTATGTTTCCAACTGCATCAAAACGTGAATCAGTTGAATTATTTCTATTATCTCCTAGGACAAAATATTCATCCTCTCCAAGGGTAATAGTTTGGCTCGCTAAGCCATTATTTAAAATAACTTCTGTACCATAATTTTCATCAAGAGGCTCATCATTTATAAATATGGTTCCCTCTGAATCGATTCTAACAGTCTCTCCAGGTAGTCCAATGATTCGCTTTATGTAGTAAGTATCTTCCTCATATTGATATGGGAATACTACAACGTCGAATCTTTCAGGATCATGGAATCGGTAGCTGATTTTATCAACTATGAGGTTGTCACCATCAGAAAGTGTATCCTCCATAGAAGAACCGCTGACTACAGTTCTTTGACCTACATAATGTGTAATCAAAAAAACAACTAAAAAACAAATAACTACATTGATTACTACACCGAGAACCTCTTTTAAAATATCTTTTGGGGTAGGTACTTCATCATCTTCTTCATTTGATTGCTTGTCCGCAAAATCTGATAAATCCTCTACATCCTTTATTGCATCTCTTGCATTTTGAATATTTTTTTTGATTTGAAGCTCTTCTTCATCGAAATCAATAACCTTCATTTGCTTATTTAATCTCCTGTTTAATTTGGTGTCTCTAATGAAATATTTCCTATGCTTCCATTTCTAAATTCATCAATAAGAACGCTGGCTGCCTTATCAAAATCCAGCTCAGATCCCTTTTTGACGAAATTACGACTTTTAGCAATAGCAGAAATTATTTCATGGTTTACACCAGTTTCTTCTACGTCGTATCTCTTGCAAATATAGCCCTTGTAATTTTCTAATAGGAAATCAGTAAGCTCTAAAGCAAGCTCTCTAGTCTCAACAATGGCATCGTTAATAGAACCAATAAAGGCTAAATGTAATCCAACGGTATTATCTTCGAACTTTGGCCAAAGAATACCTGGAGTATCAAGCAGCTCGACAGATTTGTTTAACTTAATCCATTGCTTTCCCTTTGTGACACCAGGCTTGTTACCTGTCTTGGCAACGGCACGTCCTGCAAAAGAATTAATGAATGTTGACTTTCCAACATTTGGAATACCAACAACCATTGCACGTACTGGACGATTTTTAATACCTCGTTTTCTATCTCGCTCGAATTTTGCTTGGCAAACCTCATCAAGGGTTGCCTGAACGCCCTTCATGTTCTTTCTGTCTCTAGCATCAAGCTCTACACAATAAAAACCCTGCTCCTTAAAGTAGGCCTTCCATTTAGCGTTAACTGACTTGTCTGCTAAATCTGATTTGTTTAAAAGTATTAGACGAAGCTTTCCGTTTGCTAATCCGTTTATATCTGGATTGCGGCTAGAAACTGGACATCTAGCATCAATAACCTCAATAACTAGGTCTATAAGCTTTATATCTTCCTGCATCTGACGCTTTGCTTTGGTCATATGCCCCGGATACCACTGAAATTCCATAAATCACCTAGAATGGATATTTAATCCATACCTTTCCTAAAATATCGTTCATTGATACAAAACCAACGCTCTCGTATCTACTATCCTCAGAAGCATTTCTGTTGTCACCTAAAACAAAGTATTGATCATCTGAAAGAGTAATCTCTGTGGCTGCAATACCTGGATTGTCGATTGTATCTGTATCAATTTTTTCCTTTACTAGCTCATCATTTAAGTATATACGTCCGTTTTTTATGTAAATCTTGTCACCAGGAACCGCAATAACTCTTTTGACCGAATAACTAGCATTAACATTTGATTTGGGCTTGAAGGCGATAATATCATCGCGCTTAGGTGTGCTGATTTTGTAAGCAATAGTGTTTACAAGTAATGTATCGGCAGCTTCGTAGGTTGGCTCCATAGATTCGTTGGAACATTCTACTTGTTTTCCGAAAGCTAATACAACTAAATAAGCAGCGACAACCACTGCCAAAATTTCTATTACCCAAATACTGATTGAGCGGACCTTGTCCACATCAATTTTTCTACGTCTACGTCTAAAGTTTAGTCCGTCACGCTTGTGTAAAATTTTTCTGTCTATTGTTTTTCTAATTGATAAAAGCATACAAATTTCCTTTATAATCTTTAGTAATAATATACTCCAAATTTGCATTAATTTCTACATTTATGCAAAATGCAGAATTATTTCACAATAAAGAAAAAGAACAGCCACATTGTGACTGTTCTATCAAAGACTTATTAGATTCTTTCCTTAACCTTAGCCTTCTTACCTGTGAGCTGTCTGAGGTAGAATAACTTAGCTCTACGAACTTTACCTTTTCTAACAACCTCAATCTTCTCAACGTTAGGGCTGTGAAGTGGCCATGTCTTTTCAACACCAACACCGTTTGATGACTTACGTACTGTAAATGTCTCACGGTTGCTTCCACCCTGTCTCTTGATAACTGTTCCCTCGAATACCTGGATACGAGTACGGTTACCCTCTGTGATACGGCCGTGAACTCTAACAGTATCACCAACCTGGAACTCTGTGATCTCAGACTTGAGCTCAGCTGCTTCGATGTTTCTAATAATCTCGTTTGCGTTCATTTTGAATCCTCCTAAATATACGCGACGTTCTTGAAATAAAACTGTTTTATCTCAGCGGACCATCTCTTCTTTTAGCAACCTGTAAATAATACCATGTATTACGCAAATAATCAACCCTGTAGTTCAAGATATTTTGCGTATAAATCAGGGCGCCTTTCCTTTGTTCTAAGGATTGACTGCTCTAATCTCCATGCGTCAACCTTGGCATGATCGCCAGATAATAAAATGGCTGGTACCTCTCTATTATTCCATGTGGATGGACGGGAATATTGAGGGTATTCTAGTAGATAATTTTCTAATGATTCATCCTCTCCTGATTCTGAGTTTGTCAAAACTCCAGGAACCATACGGGAAATGGCATCCACCATAACAAGAGCAGGAAGCTCTCCACCTGTTAGAACATAATCTCCGATAGAATAATATTCATCAACGATTTCTTCTAGTACTCTTTCATCGATGCCCTCATAGTGGCCACAAAGCAGGCAAATATCCTCCTCTAATGCAAGCTCCTTTGCTGCTGGCTGCGAGAATAATTGGCCCTGTGGAGTGAGATAGATTAACTTTACATGATGACCGGCCTTTTCACATACATGCATATATGCGTCATAAATAGGCTGTGCCTGCATAACCATGCCTGCACCTCCACCATATGGATAGTCATCTACTTTATTATGTTTATCTAGGGTAAAATCTCTGATATTGATTGCCTCAAATGATATACATCCAGCGTTTTTAGCTCTACCTAGAATACTAGTTTCTAAGACGCCTTCTATCATCTCAGGAAATAATGTTAGTATATAAAATTTCATATTATTCCTCTAAAAGTCCTGGTAATAAATGTAGTGTTACGTGATTGTTTTCTACATCTACACTAATGACACAATCTTTGATTGCTGGTACAAGAACAGATTTTCCGTTGGCCATTTTGATATCATATACATCATTTGCACCGGTTTGTAATACATCCTCTATTGTACCAAAGCAGGTATTTTCATCTGTGTCGAGATAAACACTTAGACCAATAAGATCTGCAATAAAATATTCATCCTTCTTTAGGTCTACGCGATTGTCCTTTGTAACATAAAGACCCTTGCCCTTATATTTTTCAATGTCATTTATATTATCAATACCTTTAAACTTAAGGATAACTAGATTTTTTTGAGGTCTTACATTTTCTACCTCAAGAGAAATATAGCCGTCTTTTCCGCCGTCTAAAAGTAGATTTTTCATATTTTTAAAACGATTAATATCATCTGTAAGAGGAAAAACCTTTACTTCTCCTCTAATTCCATGTGTTTGTGTTATTGAACCAACCTGAAATAATTCTTCCAATTGTTCCTCCGATTATCTTGTAATAAAAACAAAGGCCTGATTAATAAAAATCAGGCCTTTAAAATTAATTTGCGTCTACGATATCCACGATGACCTTCTTGTCAATCTTTGATGCAGCTGCCTTAACAACTGCACGGATAGCCTTGGCAATTCTGCCCTGCTTTCCAATGACTTTTCCCATGTCTGAAGGAGCAACGCGAAGTTCTACGGTAATAGTCTTTGCATCTTCCTTTTCAGATACTAATACCTCATCAGGATTGTCGACAAGTGACTTAGCAATTACTTCAACTAATTCTTTCATCACTATTCCTCTACCTTTCGAGTACTATTTACTGAACGCCTGCCTGCTTGAAAAGTCTTGCAACAGTCTCAGTTGGCTTTGCACCGTTTGCAATCCACTTCTTAGCTGCCTCAGCGTCTACAGATACAGAAGCTGGCTCTACGTTAGGATCGTATGTACCGATCTCCTCGATGTTTCTACCATCACGTGGTGCACGTGCGTCTGCTACTACGATTCTGTAGAAAGGTCTCTTCTTCTGACCCATTCTCTTTAATCTAATCTTTACTGCCATTTTAATTTCCTCCTAGAAACTATAAAAATAAATTATTACTTAGTGGTTAAAATGGGAAACGCATTCCGCGTCGTCCCTTGCCCATCATATTTGGCATTTGCTTCATCATTTTCTTTGATTGCTCAAACTGTTTAATAAAGCGATTAACCTCTGCTATATCTAAACCAGCTCCAGCAGCAATTCTGTGCTTTCGGCTAGGGTTTAGTAATTTTGGATTCTCACGCTCTGCAGGTGTCATTGATAAAATGATTGCCTCAGTGTGAGCTAACTTCTTATCATCTACTGCACCCTCAATTTGGGCCATCTGTGAAGCGTTTATTCCAGGCATCATACCAAGAATTGATGATAAGCCTCCTAGCTTTTTCATCTGCTCCATAGATACTAGATAATCATTAAAATCAAATGATGCTTTTTTTACTTTTTTTGATAATGCCATGGCTGCATCTTTATCGATTTCAGCCTCTGCCTTTTCAATGAGTGAAAGTACATCACCCATTCCAAGAATTCGACTAGCCATACGATCTGGATGGAACTGCTCTAAATCTGAGAGCTTTTCTCCCATACCTGCGTATAGAATTGGCTTTCCAGTGACGGCCTTTATAGAAAGTGCAGCACCACCTCTTGTATCACCATCAAGCTTTGTGATGATGACACCGTCGATACCAATCTTTTCATCGAAAGTAGATGAAACATTGACTGCATCCTGACCTGTCATTGCGTCAACAACTAATATTGTGTTGAGGATATCGATATTTTTCTTGATAGACTCAAGCTCATCCATCATATCCTCATCTATATGAAGACGACCAGCTGTATCGAAGATAACTACATCAAAGCCGTTCTTCTTGGCATAATCCATAGCCTCTTTGGCTATCTTTACAGGCTTTTCCTTGTCACCAAGGGAGAAAACCTCAACCTCCTGCTTTTTACCATTTACCTGCAACTGCTCTATAGCGGCTGGTCTGTAAATATCACAAGCAACTAACAAAGGCTTTTTGCCTTTTTGTTTTACCTTTCCAGCAAGCTTTGCTGTGGTGGTAGTTTTACCAGCACCCTGAAGACCAACCATCATAATGGTGGTAATAGCTCCGCCTGTGCCGTATTTGATGTCTGTCACATCTGAGCCCATAAGATTTACAAGCTCTTCGTTTACGATCTTAATAACCATCTGTCCTGGATTAAGACCATTCATAACGTCTGAACCAATGGCTCTTTCGTTAACGGAATTTATGAATTGTTTAACTACCTTGAAGTTTACATCAGCTTCCAGTAGTGCCATTTTTACTTCTTTTAATGCAGCCTTTACATCATCTTCTGTAAGTCTGCCCTTGCTTCTAAGGTTTTTGAAAACACCCTGAAGCTTCTCTGAAAGAGAATCAAAAGCCATATTAAAGCTCCTCTAATATCAAACCAGATAATCTGGAAATTTCTGCTAAGTTTTCTGTGCTAGGCTCGCCGGCTGTAAGCTCGTTTATTTTGAGTACATCCTGACGAATATTTAAAAATTTGTCGACTAGGTGTAAGCGGTTCTCGTAATCCTCTAATAAGTGATCACAGCGCTTTAGCATATCATGAACACCCTGTCTTGAGATAGAAAGTGTATCAGCAATCTCAGAAGGCGATAAATCTTCATTAACGCTCATCTCATATACTTTTCGCTGATGATCTGTAAGTAGCTCACCATAGAAATCATATAAATAGCCCGATTTAATCTTGTCTTCCATAGATTCTCCTTTACTACCTCACATAATATACTATAGTAAAAACAAAGTGTCAAGTACTTTTACTTGACACTTTTGAAAATCTAAATTTTATAAGGATGTACGAACAAGCTTTGGCTTGTAGCCTTCCTTTTCAAGTACATCTAGAATCTCCTTTTTGTGCTCAGCACCAAATGCCTCTAAGGTAATTCTAAGCTCTACAGCTGCAGATCTATTTGTTGTTACAAACTGGTTATGCTCTAGTTTGATAACATTTCCCTGCTTATCGGCAATTACCTGTGATACTTTTGCAAGCATTCCTGGCTTGTCAGGAAGTAAAACTGAAACTGTAAAGATTCTGTCTCTGAAAATCAATCCCTGCTGAACTACAGATGACATTGTGATAACATCCATATTTCCTCCTGAAAGAACAGAAACTACTCTCTTATTCTTGATATTGAGATGATTAAGAGCTGCAACTGTAAGTAGACCAGAATTTTCTACAATCATCTTGTGATTTTCAACCATATCAAGGAATGCAACGATAAGCTCATCATCATCTACTGTGATAATCTCATCAATATTTTTCTGAAGATATGGGAAAATGTTTGTTCCTGGTGTTTTAACAGCAGTACCATCTGCAATTGTATTAACTGTAGGAAGTGTTGTTACCTCGCCCTTCTTAAATGAAGCTGTAAGTGATGCTGCCCCTGAAGGCTCTACACCTATAACCTTAATCTTTGGGTTTAGTAGCTTTGCAAGTGTGGAAACGCCTGTAGCAAGTCCGCCACCGCCAATTGGAACTAAAATGTATTCTACAAGAGGAAGCTCTTTAAATATTTCCATTGCAATAGTTCCCTGACCTGTAGCAACTGCTAAATCATCAAAAGGATGGATAAAAGTATATCCATTTTCATCTGCTAATTCATATGCCTTTGCACATGCTTCATCATATACATCGCCATATAAAACAACGTCTGCGCCATAGCTCTTTGTACGATTAACTTTAATTAAAGGAGTGGTTGTAGGCATTACGATAGTAGCTTTTACCCCATATTTGCTAGCTGCATAGGCAACACCCTGTGCATGATTGCCAGCTGAAGCTGTAATTAAACCCTTTGCTCTCTCCTCGTCTGTTAATGTACTGATTTTGTAGTAGGCACCTCTAAGCTTGTATGCGCCAGTAAGCTGCATATTTTCAGGCTTTAGATAGACTAAATTGCCTGATTTTTCGCTAAAGTAGTCACTGTAAACTAGTTTAGTTTCGTGGGTTACCTTTGTTACGATTTTTGATGCCTCTTCAAACTTGTCTAATGTAAGCATTTCCATTTGTTCATACCCCTATTCTCTCTATGTTTAGTCGGCATAGAATAACGCGTTAACGAATTCATCTGGATTAAACTTCTCTAAATCGTCAATGGTTTCTCCAACACCTATATATTTTACCGGTAATTTTAACTCAGATTGTATAGCTATTGCAATACCTCCTTTAGCTGTACCATCTAATTTTGTTAAAACAATACCAGAAATATCTGTAACATCTGAGAATTCCTTGGCCTGAACCAAAGCATTTTGTCCTGTTGTACCATCTAAAACAATAAGTGTTTCGCGGTATGCTTCAGGAAATTCTTTTTGAATAGTACTGTTAATCTTTGAAAGCTCATTCATAAGGTTCTTCTTGTTGTGAAGTCTGCCGGCTGTATCAACTAGAAGAACATCAACTCCTCTAGCCTTGGCAGCATGAACGGCGTCATATACAACAGCTGCTGGATCAGAACCCTCTGGACCACCGACAAAATCAACCTTTGCTCTGTCGGCCCATTCCTTTAGCTGATCTGAGGCGGCTGCTCTAAAAGTATCTGCTCCAGCCACCATTACTTTTTTGCCGGAGGCCTTGAGCTTTCCGGCTAGCTTTCCAATGGTAGTAGTTTTTCCTACTCCATTTACACCGATAACTAGTACTACGGAGGTCTGCTTTTCAAAATCATAAGCAGCATCCCCTAGAGCCATTTGCTCTTTGATTTCATTAATAAGAAATTCTTTGCATTCGGCTGGCTCTTTTATGTGTTCTTTTTTAACTGCATCTTTTAGGTCATCCAAAATGGTTTCTGTTGTTCTAACACCGATATCTCCCATGATAAGAACCTCTTCCAGTTCCTCATAGAAATCATCGTTAATGTTAGAAAAGCCATTAAAGATGTAATCCATTTGCTTTATGAAATTGTCTCTGGTTTTTGTCAGGCCCTTTATAAGGCGCTGCCAAAAGCTAATTTTTTCTGCCATAATTAATCATCCAATTGTGCTTCTATTAGGTTGACGGATACAAGTGCTGATACACCCTTTTCCTGCATTGTAATACCGAAAAGTCTATCAGCGGCGTTCATTGTTCCTCGTCTATGAGTAATAACAATAAACTGAGTGTTCTTTGTAAGCTTGTGTAGGTAGCCTGCAAATCTGTCTACGTTTGCATCATCCAAAGCGGCCTCAATCTCATCCAATAAACAGAAAGGAGAAGGCTTAATATTTTGAATAGCAAACAATAATGCAATGGCTGTAAGTGATTTTTCACCACCGGACATAGACATCATATTTACAAGCTTCTTTCCTGGTGGCTGTGCATTAATCTTGATGCCTGTTTCAAGAATATCCTCTCCCTCTACAAGCTCAAGTGTTCCCTTACCACCTCCAAATAGCTCTTTGAAGGCTCTATCAAATTGAATCTGGATTTCTTTGAAGCCCTCTTCAAATTGCTTTCGCATTCCTTCATCTAATTCGTCAATGATACGAACTAGTGAAGCCTCAGCCTCAACAAGGTCATCATGCTGTCCCTTAAGGAAGTTGTATCGCTCAGATAATTCCTTAAATTCTTCAATGGCATTAACATTTACATTGCCCATTGAACGAATGGCGCTTTTAATCTTGCTGGCGTCTTTTTTCATTTGATCAAGATCTGTAAGCTCTGGATCCTTTAATTCCTCAGCAGAATGATATGTAAGCTCATATTCATTCCACATGTAATTGTTCTGATAATTGATAGAGTCAGAAATCTTTTCCTTCTTTGACTCTAGACGGAAGATTTCCTTATCTAGCTCGGCTATTCTATCAGTGATTTCCTGACGTTTCTCAAAGAATGATTTGTGGCTGCCGTTTAATTCCTCACGCTTTGCAATAGTATCCTTGATCTCAGTCTCAAGAGATGCAAATGAATCGTCGCTAGCGCTGATTGTGGCTTTGATTTCTTCGATTCTTGCCTTCTTATCTTCTGTTTCTTCTTTTGAAGAAGCAGCATTATCTTTTATAGAAGCAATATCTGCGTCGCATTTTGCGATTTCGTCCATTATACGATTGATGTTTTCCTGAACGAATTCAACCTTTTGGCGGGCGTTTGCTTCTTCAATCTGAACTTCAGACATATTTCGTGCAATTGAAGTCTCCATATAAGTCTTTTCATCGACTTCTGCAGAAAGCTTTTCAATTTGAGCCTTAAGCTCTGCCTCGCGATTGTCTGAATCCTGACGTTCCTTTTCAATTTCCTGCTTGCCAGAAGCGATTTCTGCAAGCTGAATCTCTATTTCTTCGCTTTCCTTAGAAAGACCCTCATAAGCATTTAAGCTTTCCTTTTTCTGCTCATTTGCTCTATCAAGACCAAGCTTTGCTGTGTTAAGAGCGATTGCTGCCTCATTTAATTTGGCAGTATTCTCTTCCTTGTCTGAATCAAGTAATGCCTGAGCTGTTTCAATCTCAGCCATACGATTCTTTAATTCATCCATCTCATTAGAAAGAGTATCTAGCTTTTCTTCTAACTCTTCGATTTCACGGTTTCTACCAAGCATGTTTGACTTGTTCTTGAAATGACCACCGGCCATAGAACCGCCTGGGCTAAGGTATTCACCATCAACAGTGACAATATGTAGAGAATAGTTAAATTTCTTTGCTATAGCAATAGCTGAATCAATGTGGTCTGTTACAACTACTCGGCCTAAAAGATAAGCAACTACGCCATCAAATTTGCTATCACATTTAATGAGCTGGTCAGCCATACCGAGAACGCCCTTTTCATTAAGGACTTCTGTCTTTTTGAAATTGCCTCTGCCATCAACAGATGTTAATGGAAGGAATGTGGCACGACCAAGCTTTTTTTCCTTTAAGAAACCAATAAGCTTTTTGGCACTAGCCTCATCTTTTGTGACAATATTTTGGATATTACCACCTAGGGCTGTTTCAATAGCCATTTCGTATTGCTGCTCTACGTGAATAATATCTGATACAACGCCTTCTATACCATCGAAACGGTCCTTCTGCTCCATGATTTTACGAGTAGAATTGCCGTAGCCTTCGTATCTTTCTGCGATATTCTTTAATGATTCAAGCTTTGTCTGTGCTCTGGCAAAGGCATCCTTCTTGAGCTGATATTCCTCAGAAGCCTTTTTAGATTTGTTTCGCCATTCAACAGAATGTGCTGTATACTCCTTATCCTTGTCCTGTAAAGAAAGAAGATTGTTTTGAGCCTCCTTGAATTCGTCCTCGGCAAGGGCTACCGCAACATCTAAATCCTCTTCACGTGTTTTACGCTCTAAAAGACGTTGAGTAAGCTTTGCTTTACGAATGTTGGTCTGCTCCATCATTGTTACAAGACGCTGCTCTTTTGATTTGATAGATGCTCTATTTTTAAGAAGCTCCATAATATCACTATTATTCTTTTCAATCTGCTCGTTGTTTGAAAGAATAGCTGTCTGTAACTCGTGATAATTGTTCTTTACAGATGAAAGTCTCTCAATAGCTTCATCCAAAGTCTTATCAAGACTTTCTTTTTCAGAGGTGTACTGTGAAAGTGACTCTTGCTTTGTCTCTTTATCCTTTTCAATCTCGGCAATACGAGATGCCATGTTTTCGTCAGAAGCGTTTGCTGAACGAATCTGTTCCTCTAAAAGAAGAATTTCGTTTTCTAGCTTTCCCTTCATAAGGGTCGAATCAGATTGCTTTTGCTTTAAAGCCTCGATGGTCTCATCTAGAGTGGCAATCTCACCCTCTAATGACTCGTATTTTGTCTTGATTTCTTCCTGCTCTGTCTTGCCCGAAGCTAATTGTTCGTTTGCAATATTGATGTTTTTTTCTACCTCTGTAAGGTTTCCATTAAGTCTGTCCACCTCAAGCATAAATGAGTTTACATCAATTCTTTTGAGCTCTTCTTTGTATTTGAGATATTTCTTTGCATCCTCTGACTGCTTTTCGAGAGGCCCGATACGACGCTCCTGCTCTGAGAGAATATCGTTTACACGAACTAAGTTTTCTCTCTCACTTTCTAGCTTTTTAACAGAGGCTGCTTTTCTTTTTTTGAATTTAACAATACCAACGGCCTCGTCGAATAGCTCACGACGATCCTCTGGCTTTCCTGAAAGGATTTTTTCGATTTGACCCTGTCCGATAATCGAATAGCCTTCTTTACCTACACCTGTATCATAGAATAATTCTGATACATCCTTTAATCGGCAAGGTGTGCCATTAAGAAGATATTCACTTTCACCGGAACGGTATACACGACGTGCAATAGTAACTTCCTCATAGTCGACAGGAAGTACATGATCAGAATTATCCATAGTAAGGGCTACGTACGCATAAGAAAGAGGCTTTCTAGCCTCTGTACCTGCGAAAATAACATCCTGCATTGAAGCTCCACGAAGCTGTTTTGCAGACTGTTCACCTAATACCCAACGAACTGCATCAGCAACGTTACTCTTTCCAGAACCATTAGGACCAACGATGCCTGTAATTCCATTATGAAACTCGAATTTCATCTTATGAGCAAAAGATTTAAATCCGTATAACTCGATACTTTTAAGATACATATTATTCCCCTGAATTATATTATTTTTATTGATTCTTCTTTATGAAGCATCATGAGGCCCTCGTATGCAGCCTCCTGTTCCGCAGCTTTTTTAGTGCGGCCAATTCCATAACCCAATACCTTGTCGCCTACCAAGGCTTCCACTTTAAATTCTTTAGCGTGATCTGGGCCTGTCTCTGAGATTAACTCATAATGAAGCGGCTCTGAAAAATTTGCTTGAACAACTTCCTGTAATCTTGTTTTGCTATCATGGAAAAGCTGTTTATGCTCAATGTCATTTAAAACAAATCTATGAATGTATTTTGAGGCTGGCTCCATTCCGCCGTCTAAATATATGGCGCCAATTGTAGCCTCAAAAGCGTCAGATAAGATGGACTTTCTGTTGCGTCCACCTGTCATATCTTCACCCTTTGACAGTAAAACAAAATCTCCTAGATTTATTTCCTTGCAGCAATATGCAAGTGTTGGCTCACAGACTATACTTGCTCTAAGTCTAGATAGCTTGCCCTCATTTAAATCTGGGTAATTTAGATACAAAAACTCACTAGATACAATCTCTAAGACAGCATCCCCTAAAAACTCAAGCTTTTCATTGTCTGAGAGTTTTTTCATGTGATGCTCATTAGCATATGAACTATGTGTTAATGCTTGCTTTAATAAGCTTTCGTCTCTAAACTCGTAACCTATAATTTTCTGAAATTCTTTTAGATTGGTATTCAAAATGTCCTCCTAAAAAATACGAGTAGGAAGAAAACCTCCTACTCGTAACGCTAAGCGTAATAATAAAAGGCTAAATTATTTAGCAGCTACTGTCTTCTTGATAAGCTCTACAGCATCGCCAACAGTAGAAAGCTTTTCAGCCTCATCTGTATCAACCTCGATGTTAAGCTTCTCTTCAACGCCCATAATAATCTGGAATACATCAAGAGAGTCTGCTCCAAGATCGTCAACGAAAGTAGTCTTCTCAGAAATCTCGTTAGCATCGACATTAAGTACTTCTGCAATAATTTCCTTTAATAAATCGAACTCCATGTCTAATCCTCCTTTTTCTTTTCTATTACAATATTTTCTCTAATAAGCTCATTAATTCGCTGCTCTTTAAATGCAACACACTGGAAAATAGTGTTCTTAACCTCCCCAGCCTTTGCGCTACCATGAGTCTTTACTACAAGACCATTTAAGCCAAGAAGTGGTGCTCCGCCGTACTCTGTGGCATCAAATGCCTTGAGAGTCTTTTTGAGGGCTGGAAGCGCTAAAGCAGCTCCAATTTTTGAACGAAGTGTACTCATTAGGCCACCCTTGATAATAGAAACAAGTGTGCCTGCAAGTCCTTCGTATAACTTTAATATGACATTTCCAACGAATCCATCGCAAACAATAACATCTGCATCTCCGTTTGGAATATTTCTAGCTTCGATACTACCGATAAAATTAATATCCTGGCATTCCTTTAGAAGTGGGAAAGTTTCTTTTACAAGGGAATTTCCTTTTTCCTCTTCTGCACCATTATTAACAATGGCAACACGAGGATTTTTGATTCCTACTACCTTTTCCATATAAATGCTGCCCATTTTAGCAAACTGTACTAAATGGCTAGGTCTACAATCTACATTGGCGCCTGAATCGGCAAGTAGAGCTACACCAGTCTTTACTGGAAATAATGCGCCAAAAGGTGGTCTCTCGATACCACGAATACGACCAACAATGCCAAGTCCTCCTGTGAGAAGCGCACCAGAATTACCAGCAGAAACAAAAGCGTCCGCTGTCTTGTCCTTTACTAAATGAAGGCCAACTACCATAGAGGAATCCTTTTTTCTCTTGATAGCCTGAACTGGATGCTCAGCAGTCTCAATAACTTCTGTGGCATTTTGAATTTCAATTTTATCTGCTGGATATGAGTAAGCTGTAAGCTCTGACTTAATCACATCTTCTTTTCCTACAAGTATAACCTTAACGTCATCTCTAGTATTTACGGCGTCAACTGCACCCTTAATCATCTCCGATGGAGCATTGTCGCCACCCATTGCATCTAGTGCAACAACTGTCATTTCACTCATAAGCATTATCCTTTCCTAAACACTAGTAAAGTATACTGTAATTAAAGTAATAATTCAAATAAAATAGGGCTTAATACTTTGCTTTAAACGTAAAAAACAACCTCTCGGCAAAGCCGAGAGGCTATTAATTAATCAACTGCGATGATCTCTTTCTTGTTGTATGAACCACAGTTCTTGCAAACTCTATGAGGAACCATAAGCTCGCCGCACTTGCTACACTTTACAAGTGTTGGTTTGCTCATTTTCCAGTTTGCTCTTCTTTTATCTCTTCTTCCCTTAGAAGATTTGTTCTTTGGACAAATAGACATGCTATTTCACCTCCTTAACACTATTAAAGACATCTAAAAATTGTGCCATTCTAGGATCTAAGACTGTATCGTCGCAGCCACAATCAACTA
>JAILKL010000007.1 GCA_024693775.1 Pseudobutyrivibrio sp. | reverse complement strand
AGTAATATAAGTTGCTTGCAGTCACATGGTGGGGTACAATGATGGCAGATTTTTTTAGGAGGTTGCTATGGATACAAAGAAATATGTTGATTATATGGTTGAGCAGGCAGTAAATGTGCTCGGAATAGACAGCCCTACAGGTTTTACAGCTAATGCTGCAAAGCATGTGATGGCAGAGTATGAAAAGCTGGGATATCATCCAGTTATGACTACTAAGGGAGGCGTTTTAGTAGACCTTGGTGGAAAGGATGAAAATGATGGCCTACTTATCGAGGCACACATGGATACTTTAGGTGGTATGGTGTGCAAGATAAAGGACAATGGTAATTTGGAGCTCACTCCACTTGGTGGCTTTAGTGCAAATAACGGTGAGGCTGAAAACTGCCGTATCTACACTCGTGATGGCCAGGTGTACGAGGGCACATTCCAGTTAAATGATGCATCTGTTCATGTAAATGGAGATTATTCCACAACTACACGTGAGTTCAAGGTTATGGAAGTAGTAGTAGACGAGGAAGTTAGCAGCGCAGAGGATACAAAGAAGCTTGGTATCATGATTGGTGACATTGTTGCATTCGAGCCTCGTACACGTGTGACAAAGTCAGGATACATCAAGAGCCGTTTCCTTGATGATAAGCTTTCTGTTGGTATTCTACTTGGTCAGGCAAAATATTTAGCTGAGAATAAAATCACTCCTGATAGAAAGATTTATCATCATATCACTGTATATGAAGAGGTTGGTCATGGTGCATGTGGCACAGTTCCAGAGGGAGTTACAGAGATTCTTTCAGTTGATATGGGATGTATCGGAGAAGGACTTGATTGCAAGGAAACACAGGTAAGCATCTGTGCAAAGGATAGCGCAGGCCCTTACAATTATGAAGTAGTTTCAAACCTTATCAAGGCAGCCAAGGAAAATGATATAGACTTTGCAGTAGATGTTTATCCACACTATGGATCAGACGCAGACGCAGCCCTCAATGCAGGCTATGATGTAAAGCACGGACTTATCGGTGCCGGTGTATATGCCAGCCACGGCTATGAGCGCTCACACGTAAAGGGTGTTGAGAATACATTCAAGTTGTTAAATGCTTATGTAAAGTAAAAAAAAGCTAGGAGCGTTTGCTCCTAGCTTTTTTAAGTTATGCCGGCTGCGGGACTTGAACCCGCACGATGTTGCCATCAACAGATTTTGAGTCTGCCTCGTCTGCCAATTCCGACAAGCCGGCGTCCGCAGACTAGTATACTAAATAACTATTTTTATTGCAATGCTTTTTTCAGCTTTTCTAATAAGTTTGCGTATTGTTCCATAACTTCTTTGTGATGATCACGTATATACGATATACGATCTTCTTTTACGGCATATTCCAGTGCTTTGGCAGCCTCGGATAATTCCTTGGCGCCTATGGTTAAAGAGGTGCCTTTAAGGGAATGGGCTGATATTTGATAGCGTGTCCAATCCTCAGCTTCAAAGGCATTATTTAATGTATCTCTTTTGTCCTCTGACAGATAGGTCTGTAATATCTGGCGTAGGAAATCCATGTCATCTGCAGCAAATTCTAATGCAGCCTTTACATCCAAGAAATCTAATTTATCGGTGAGGCTTGATTCCTTAACAGGTGCAGGCTCGTCATCAGCTGTAGCGCCTGTGGCTATTACCATTTCTACTGGCAAATGCTTCCATACAATTTTTTCCAAAGCAGAAGGCTTGATTGGCTTTGAAAGATAATCCGTAAATCCGTTATTTAAATACTTTCTATCGGCGCCCATCATGGCATTTGCTGTAAGCATAATAACAGGTGTGTTTTTGTTTGGATTGTTTGCCATTGCCTTGATGCGATGGAGCACTTCGATACCATCCATCTCAGGCATCATGTGATCTAGAAAGATGATATCGTATTTGTTCTTAGCAATTAATTCTAATGCGTCTGTACCGCATAGAGCTGTTTCGATTTGTATCTGAGTAGGTCGAAGCAGACCTGTAAATACCTCTAGGTTCATAGCCACATCATCCACAGCAAGTATCCTTGCAGATGGAGCAATAAATGAAGTATTGTAGGCTACCGAAGTATCCTCAGAATAGTGCTCGCTGATTTCACCGATAGGAGTGATATCAATGATTTCCTGTGGAAGCTCAACGGTAAAGGTCGAACCTTCATTATAGATACTGTTAACAGTTATAGTGCCGTGCATCAAATTGACAAGGTTTTGAGTGATGGAAAGTCCCAGTCCAGTTCCCTGAACAGAGCGGTTCCTTTCCAGTTCAAAACGCTGGAAGTTTTCAAATAGATGAGGAATATCAGTTTCTTTAATACCAATACCATTATCGCAGATTGAAAAGCAAAGGTTGGTGTTATGGGCATCGATTGACTTTTGACGAACGATTATCTTAATAGTTCCCTTTGCAGGAGTGTATTTAATGGCATTTGAAAGCAGGTTCGCAAGTATTTGCTTGATGCGGACCTCGTCGCCCTTAAGACGGCATGGAATAAATGGGTCACAGTCCAGGATAAAGCTTTGATGCTTTTCCTTTGCAAGACCAAGTGAAAGATTGTAGCTGTCATTTAAAACAGAACCGATATTGTACTCGTTTGGAACAATTTCCAGCTTTCCGGATTCGATTTTTGAAAAATCCAAAACATCATTAATTAATGACATCAGAGTACGGCTGGCTACATTAATATTTTCAGCGTATTTTAAAATAGTAGAATCCTTGCATTCTCTAAGAATTAATTCATCCATACCCAGTACCACGTTGATAGGAGTACGAATCTCATGGGAAATATTGCTAAGGAATTCACTCTTTGCCTCGTTGGCTGCCTGGGCTTCCTCGATAAGCCTATTTTCTTCGGTTAGGTCAGTGCATACCATTATGTAACACATAGGCTCATTGTTTTTATCAAATTTACAAGAAAAATTTGAAAGAACTACCTTGCCAGTTTCCTTTGCAGTAAGACGATAATCCAGCGCATTTCCATCGGCTGCATCCTCACCCATTTTAATAGTAGTGTCAGGATCTATATCAAACATTTTATAAAGTCGGTCAATGTTTGGCTTTTGATTATAGCCAATTAAATCAGAAGCATACTCATTCATCAGGGCCAGCTTTCCGTCGGTATCTAGGACAATCAGGCCGGTATTGATGGTTGAGAAAATATCCTTACTGATATTGTTTACTGTAATGTGGAAGGTGGTGTATCGGCTGGCACCACGATAGAAAACTGTGTAGGCCACAGTCATGCCCATGCAGAAAAAGAAATGTGGGCATTCCATGGAAATCTTATTTTCAAGAGCATCAGGTATTACCGAGATTGCCAAAAGTATATTTGATATAAATGCTAAAACAATCAGCTGCTTGTCGCGACGATATTTTGCAGTGATGGCCCAAATAATAGCCAGCGCCATCATACCCGCAGCCATAAGGCATAGAGAAACATAGTGATATAGGTGGCGATATGGATCTGCCACAGAATAAATAGTGATTCCGTTTACATGCTCAAATGAGATGGATTTGCTGCTACCGTATATACAGATATCAGCAACGATAGCAGTTAGAACAGTACAAATAATGGCGATTTCAGCAGTTCTGCTAAAGTGCAGGCAGCTGGTAACCATAATGATTTCTGCAAGAAGGTAAAGATTGATACCGATTAATCCTAGTACTCTGAAATAATATGCAACTGTTAAATTGGTGCTAAGTGCCATCATAGGGTAGCAAATGCAGCACAAGGCATTGCCAACGGAGAGCAGCACAACAGACCATTTGAAGAATCCAGGGTGATTGATCTCCCTTTCAAAAAAGGTGAGACCTAAATATATAGAAGTTATTCCGAAAAATAAAATAATTATATTTAAATAGAGTTGCATAACGTATTCCCCTTGTACCCCTAATAATTATATATAGTAATGTTATTTGTTCATTTTAGTTAATTTTACGCGGGAATACAATTAATTCAGGAAAAAAACTAAATAATATGATATTTGAAGTTGATTTATGGTATTATTTTTTTAAATTGGTGATTAAAAGAATACTAATTAAAAGTGTAGATTTTACTATATTATCTACGCTTGGGAGGGATAATTATGAGGATAGCAGTAATTGACGACGAAAGCATTTTTAGAATGCAACTAAAGATGATGGTGGAAAAATTATCTGCAAAGAAAGAATTATCATTCGAAGTTGAAGAATTTGATAATGGCCCAGATTTCGTAAATGCGTTATCTAGCAAAAGATTTGATATCGTATTTATGGATATATATATGCCAGACATGGATGGAATTGAGACAGCAAAAAAGCTTCGTGAATTGACAGAGAGAACATTCCTTATATTTATGACAGCTTCAGACGGACATTATCCAGATGCTTTTTCGTTACACGCATTTGATTATGTTACAAAGCCTTTTACAATTGACCGTATAGAGCAGGTGCTTGATGAAATTATTGAGCATACTCCTATGGATGAGGCCTTTATTAAATTAAATATTGGCGCAGTGGAGAAAAAGGTTTATTTAAAAGATATTGTTCGAGTTACAACCGATGGTCATTATCTAGATATTATAGAATCTGCAGGTGAAGATGTTAGAGTACGTCTCACATCTGGAGAATTTTTGGAAATGGCTGGAAATGATAAGAGATTTATTATGGTAAATCGCGGAATAATTGTAAACATGGATTATGTAGATAGAATTGAGGGGGCAGATATTTATCTAGATGATAAGAGCATTTATCCTATATCTGCAAAAAAGCTGAGCAACGTAATGCAGGAGCTAAATGATTATAAATTCACTACAAGATAATTATGTTGTTTTTGCCAAAATTCCCATTATTTTGCCAAGAGGTTGTAATAAATTCTTAATTATATAATGATAGTATCGCAAGGAGTGTTGAGAAAATTCTTGCAAATTCATTGTTTAGTCAGCAATAAGTCATTAATAATTATTAGACATTTAGAAGGGATTTCAATGAGGAGAAAGTTAGCTAAGGCAGCGGTGCTTGGCTTATCTGCAGTAAACATAGCCGGATATATGGATATGGCTGTTTATGCAGCAGAAGCTGTAGATGAAGCAAATTCTTCAGATACAGCAGATGTAGCAGAAGCTACAGACGCTACAGATGAAGTTAGCACTGATGTAGACTCAACTGAATATAGTGACGATGCATTAGCTCCTAGCACTGACTCTATCTCAGAATCAGCCCAGGAGGCTGAGGCATCCCTTGAAGAAGTAGAAGAGGCCACTACAGAGGCTTCTGATTCTGCAATAGCTGCAGAGACAGTCTCTCAGGAGGCAGTGGACGCAGTTGAAAACAACACAAAATCGGAGGCATCAAATGTCATTGCCACAGCTGAAGCATCAGTTTCAGAGGCTCAGGACAAATTCGATGATGCCCAGTCTACTTATAATGAAAAAAAAGCAGCCTATGAAAATGCTCGTGATGCATACGAAGAGGCTGTTAGTCAGTACAATGCTGACAAGGCTGCTACAGAAGAGGAGCTTGCTGCTCAACAGCAGAAGGTGGCCGATTTAGAGGCACAATTGGCAGCCATGGAAGAGGCGGCTAATCAGGCACAAAAGTCTTTGGCAGATGCCGGAGCCAATGCCCTTGTTACAGCAGAAGACAACAAAACAATAGATCAAACAGGTTATATATCAGCAGTTATCGAGCATTATTATTTATCTGAAAAGGTTTCTTTGCCTTCAGGTCAGACTTATTCTAACGTTCAGATCTCATCGCCAGTTACATTCGAGGATGATTCCACCAAAAACTATGTAACAGTTACATATGATGTGATTGATGAAAAGGGGCAGGTGGTGGACTCTGTCTCTACGAACCTAGGCTATAGCATTTCAGATAGTGATGTGCAGATTTTTACAAAGGCAGTAAAGTACGAATATCAGGATGGAGATAGCACTGTTTCTATGTCTGGCGAGGAGATGGAAAAGGCTGTTGATGAAGGAAATGTCGTAAAGAGATATTTGTACAATGGCTCATATTATACAAAGGAAGGGTTGGCAAATCTCAATCTTTCTGAGGATGAGCTTTCTAATATTGAATATACTTATGTGGTGCTTGGAGACTATGGTGATGCCACTGTAGAAGGAAAAGAACACGAGACTACTACATACGAATTTGATGGTAAAGAGACAGAGGCTGTGGCTGTGGATGAAGTGGATGATGACACAAAAGACAGCACTACAGTATGTTATTTTGATGCCAATGGAAACTACGTAAGAGTAGTTACCAATTACACTACCAAATACGTATATACGTACGTAAATGGAAAGAGCATAAAGCAGGAAGGCTTCAAATCCCAGGCTGATGCTCAGGCGGCAGCACAAAAGGCATTGTCTTCTTACGAGGATATTGTAGCAAAAACTGTGGATATCAATACCTATTGGACGGTTTCAGGTTCATATGTGCCTAGATATCAGAAGACAGGTAGAGTTTGGACTGAAAATATTAGAGGTCAAATAGACCCATATAATTATGGTATCAATAAAAGCCGCGAGTATATGTATGCTAAATATAGCTGGGGAAATGGCTATGCTAATACAGAGATAGAGCTTAGTAATCATCAAGGATATGAATATAATGGTGCTTACAAAGTGGAGTCCGATTATAGAGCTACCTTTAATAAAAAAGATAAAAGGGGAAATTTAATTTCCTATAATATTAATCCGTTAATTGCTCAGAACCAGTATAATTCTGCCACAGAAGCAAGAAATGCAGCCTTAGCTCAGATTTATAAGGACAAAGCAGGTGCTACAGGATATGAAACTGTCATAGGCATTCAGCCAGGCTATGATTATATTAATGTTCAGCAGGAGTATGGATTTATTGCAGACTATGTATATAGAAATACAACCACCTCGGCTGATAGCTACACAGAAACCAGTACCAACAATTCAAAGGATGCAGTAGCCTTTCTCAGAAATGTTGATGAGGTGGCGAATACATCTTCGGATGATTACAAAAATTATGTAAGTGGGCTTAGACAGCAGATTGCAGAATATGATCAGCTGTTAAAGGATATCACTCAGGCAAAGGCAGATATTGATGCAGCAAAGGCTAGAGTACAGCAGCTTCAGAAAAAGCTGGATTCATATGAAAATGTGGATTCAAATATTGCCATTGCTCGTGTTGCTGAATGGGAAGCAAAGCTTTCAGATGCTCAAAATGATTTAGAAAGCTCCAGAGACTCTTTAGCAAAGGCAAAGGAAAATCTGAGCCTTGCAAAGGAAAGATTTGCTGCAAAGTATCCGGTGATTACACCAGTAGACGTAGTGGAAACCGCAGTTCCTTCTACTACAACTTCTGATTTAGAGGAAGAGAAAGCCAAAGAAACAGAAGAATTGGAAGAAGAGGAAGAAATAGAAGAGGATGATGAAATAGAAATAACTGATGAGGATGTCCCATTGGGAGGCGGTGATCACTACCAGGGCGATGGATGGTCCACTGCAGATACCAGTGAATATGTTCCTGACACACCTCCTGTAGATGTGGCCGATATAGCTCCTACACCTGAGAGTGAAGAGGAAGAAAAGGGGATTACCTTTGAGGGTCTTCTAGAGCATGCAGGATGGGGAGTTGTGGTGGCTACCCCAGCTGTTGGATTAGGCGCTATTGTAGCCATAGAAGCAAAAAAGAAAGCAGCAGAGGCTGCAGCAGAAATCTTCTTTAAAAAGTAAATGATGAAAAAGTTATATTTTAAATTTGCTTTTAGGAACAAATAGTTATATTTAATTACATTATATAACTTTTTGCCTAAAACGAATTGTTTTTGCCAGACCTATTGTGTCTGGCATTTTTTTTGTTAAATTATCAATAAAGATTTTAAACACATTCTCGACACATTTTGGACTGACATAATTCAAAATTTGCCGGGAATTTTTTTTTGAGAGAAAGGGTATAAAAAATGAAAAAGAAATCAGTAAAAGCACTTGCAATCGGTTTATCAGCTGTTACTATCGCTAGCAGTGTGGACATGACAGCGCTTGCAGCTGAGATTCCAGCCGAGGAGCCTGAAACAAATCAGGACTCTCAGTCACAGGAGAATAATGAAAGTGTACCAGCAATGAATCAGGGTGTAGTTGATTCTATTGATGGAGCGCAGAAGGCTATTGGTGACGCAAAGGAAGCAGATAGCCAGAATCCAATTGATACAAATCTATCTAACTCAGATGCTGCATTAGCAGAGGTTGAGGATGATATTAAGGCTTTAGATGAGCTAAATAAAAAGGCGAATGATGCCGTTCAGGAATATGAGAAGACTGTAAATGATGACAATCAGGGCGTAGTTGATGGAGATGCTACAGCAGCTCAGTC
>JAILKL010000129.1 GCA_024693775.1 Pseudobutyrivibrio sp. | reverse complement strand
TAAATCGTAAACCATAATCTTCTGCTCCTGCTCGTTATCAAGACCATAAGCAAGGGCTGCTGCTGTAGGCTCGTTGATGATACGCTTTACATCAAGACCTGCAATCTTACCAGCATCCTTTGTAGCCTGACGCTGAGCATCATTGAAGTATGCAGGAACTGTGATAACAGCCTCTGATACTGACTCACCAAGGTAGTTCTCAGCATCGCTCTTAAGCTTCTGAAGAATCATAGCTGAAATCTGCTGTGGGCTATACTTCTTGTCGTCGATGATACGACCATTGTCTGTACCCATATCTCTCTTGATTGAAGCGATTGTCTTTTCTGCGTTTGTAACAGCCTGACGCTTTGCAGGCTCACCTACAAGTCTTTCACCTGTCTTTGTGAAAGCTACGATAGAAGGAGTTGTTCTTGCACCTTCTGTATTAGCTACAACAGTTGGTTTTCCACCTTCCATTACAGCGACACAACTGTTAGTTGTTCCTAAATCGATACCAATTATCTTTCCCATTTTTATTTCCTCCTAATTCTTATTAGTGTAATCTTTCTAAACTTGTATCGTCGGCCAATGGGCCTCCTGACACTAAGAAATCTTCGCAAGCTCGATTTTTAGTGCCATTTAGTTAGCGACTTTTACCATTGAATGTCTTACTACTGTATCATTGTACATATAGCCCTTTTGGAATTCCTCTACGACGATGTTTTCGCCTACCTCTTCATCCTCAACATGCATTACAGCGTTGTGGAAATCTGGATTGAATTCCTGGCCAACAGCCTCGATTGGCTTTACACCAGCCTCATCTAATGTAGTAAGCATTTGCTTGTATATCATGAGCATTCCATCTGAAAATGGATCTGCCCCCTCCTCAACTGTAGCAAGACCTCTTTCAAAGTTGTCTACTACAGGAAGAATCTTTTCTACTATTGACTTTGCACCAATTGCAAACATCTGTGATTTTTCTTGCTCAGTGCGTCGTCTAAAGTTTTCAAACTCTGCCATCTGGCGAGTAACTCTATCGGTGAGCTGTTCAATTTGCTCATCCTTTTTATCTTTCTTCTTCTCTTTTTTCTTGAAGACCTTTTTTTCTTTTTCAGGCTTTTCAGAATCCTCTGTACTTTCTTCTGTTGCCTCAGCCTCAGCTGACTCTGTAGCCTCTTCCATTGTTTCAGCGTTTTCTACGGCTTCTTTTACAGCTTCTTCTGTAGAAAACTCTTCCATTGTTTTATTTTCTGCCACTAGCTCATCTCCTTAATCATGTTTTAGAGTCCTCATCTTTGAGTATTTTATCAAGCTGTCCCTTGAGGCTCTTTATATTATTAACAACATTCTCGTAGTCCATTCGTTTTGGTCCTACGATTCCTATGGTTCCTTTGACTCCATCGCCTAACTCATAGGTTGCTGTAACTATCGAACAATCCTTCATTGTGGCTATCGGTGTTTCCTCACCGATGTATACCTGAATTCCTGTCTCATCCGTCTTTCCATTGTCGGTTAAAAGCTCCACTAATGATTGCTTTTCCTCGAATGTAGTAAGTAGCTCTGATGCTTTCTTTGAATCAGCAAGCTCAGGATACTTAAATATGTTTGTAGCTCCGGATGTGTATACCTGTAAATCATCATCCTCGGTAATTGTCTCAGCTACGGTATCAAGCACCTGTGAGATTATCTCATCATGTATACCTGCCTGCTCTTTTAATCTTGAAATGACTGCCAAATTGATTTGATCAACTGTAAGTCCATTTAAATTTGTATTTAAAAGCATGTTGAGCTTTAGCATTGTCTCATTATCAAGTGGTTTTTCAACCTGGATGATTTTGTTTTTTACTATATTGCCATCCATAACGACAACTGAAAGTACCTGATGCTCATCTACAGCCGAAAGCTGGACGAATTTAACCTTGTTTGAAACAACTGATGGAGCCGAAACCAATGTAGCGTACTGTGTGTTGGTAGCCAACATCTTTGCTACATTCTTAAGAAGGCTTTCCATCTTTTCTGTCTTTTCAATCATCCACTCCTGCATATCGGAAACTTCTTTATCCTTTGCAGCGATAAGATTGTTTACATAAAATCTATATCCTTTATCGGAAGGAATACGTCCTGCCGAGGTATGTGGCTGAACAATGTATCCCAGCTCTTCCAAATCAGACATTTCATTACGAATAGTCGCTGATGATAAATTCAAATCAGTATATTTAGAAATGGTACGGCTGCCAACAGGCTCGCCTGTCTCAAGATAATTCTTGATAATAGCATTCAATATTTTTACTTTTCTCTCATCAAGCTCAATATCTGCCATACATTCACCTCTTTTATTTTCGTTGCTAGCACTCACTAATGAGGAGTGCTAATCGTTTATGAGATTAATTTACAACTACTGCTTACTTTTGTCAACACGCTTTAGATTTTTTTTATATTTAATTAATAAGTAGTTAGCCTTGTCAATTCTTGTTATTTTCCCCGCCCTTTGGTAAGATAAATTCAGTATTTTTTAGAGGTGATTTATGGATCAAAGTAAAATAAGAAATTTTTGTATTGTAGCACATATTGATCACGGCAAGTCTACACTTGCAGATCGTATTATACAGATGACTGGTACCCTCACAGACCGTGAGATGCAGGCTCAGGTTCTTGATAACATGGACCTTGAGCGTGAACGTGGTATCACAATAAAATCTCAGGCTGTTCGTATTATATATAAGGCTGACGATGGACAGGAATATATCTTCAACTTAATTGATACCCCAGGCCACGTTGACTTTAATTATGAGGTTTCTCGTTCACTTGCAGCCTGCGATGGTGCAATTCTCGTTGTTGATGCCGCTCAGGGTATTGAGGCTCAGACCTTGGCAAATGTATATCTTGCCCTTGACCATGACCTTGATGTAGTCCCTGTTATCAACAAAATCGATTTGCCATCAGCAGACCCAGATCGTGTTGTAGAGGAAATCGAGGATGTCATTGGCCTTGAGGCCCAGGATGCCCCACGCATTTCTGCAAAAACTGGTCTAAATATACATGATGTTTTAGAGGCAATCGTTCATCAATTACCTGCACCTAAGGGAGACAAAAATGCTCCTTTACAGGCTTTGATTTTCGACTCTCTATACGACCCATACAAGGGTGTTATCGTATTCTGTCGAGTAAAAGAGGGTACACTCAAGGTAGGCGACAGCGTCAAAATGATGGCCACAAATGCACAGTTTGATGTTGTAGAAGTTGGATATTTTGGAGCAGGACAGTTTATTCCTTGTGATGAGCTTCCAGCCGGTATGGTTGGTTATATGACAGCCTCCATAAAAAATGTTCGTGATACTCGCGTTGGTGATACTATCACTCACACAAATGCTCCTGCAGCTGAGCCACTTCCTGGCTATAAAAAAGTAAATCCTATGGTTTACTGTGGATTATATCCAGCAGATGGTGCCAAATATCCAGATCTTAGAGATGCGCTCGAAAAGCTTCAGCTAAACGATGCAGCTCTTCAGTTTGAGCCTGAGACATCTATTGCATTAGGCTTTGGATTCAGATGTGGATTCCTTGGATTACTACACTTAGAAATCATCCAGGAAAGATTAGAGCGCGAATACAATCTTGATTTAGTTACAACTGCCCCTGGTGTTGTTTACAGAGTTTACAAAACAGACGGCACCATGATTGAGCTTACAAACCCTAGCAATCTTCCAGACCCTAGTGAGATTGAGTACATGGAAGAGCCTATGGTTGAGGCCGAAATTATGGTTACTTCAGAATATATTGGAGCCATCATGGATTTATGTCAGGAAAGACGTGGCCAATATATCAGCATGGAATATATGGAAGAAACACGTGCATTACTCAAATACACTCTTCCCCTTAATGAGATTATTTATGATTTCTTCGATGCATTAAAGAGCCGCTCTCGTGGTTATGCATCATTTGATTATGAAATGAAGGGCTATATGAAGTCTGATCTTGTAAAGCTAGACATTCTTATTAATAAAGAAGAAGTGGATGCCCTTTCATTTATTGTATTCTCTGGCACAGCCTATGAGCGTGGCAGAAAAATGTGTGAAAAGCTCAAGGAAGAAATCCCACGTCACTTATTCGAGATTCCTATTCAGGCCGCAGTCGGTTCAAAGGTTATTGCCCGCGAAACTGTCAAGGCGATGCGTAAGGATGTCCTTGCAAAGTGCTACGGTGGTGATATTTCACGTAAGAAAAAGCTTCTTGAAAAACAGAAGGAAGGTAAAAAGAGAATGCGTCAGGTCGGCAATGTAGAGATTCCACAGGAAGCCTTCATGAGCGTTCTGAAATTAGACGAGGATTAAATCCTATGGAACTATATATTCATATACCTTTTTGTGTTAAAAAATGTTTATATTGCGACTTCTTATCCGGAGTTTTTGATGAAAAAATGCAGCGACGTTATGTCGCTGCTTTGTGCACTGAAATTAAATATATGGCAGCAAAGTATGTGGGTGAAACCATTACCACTATTTATGTGGGCGGTGGTACTCCATCTTGGCTCCATGAAAATTTAATGGATTCTATCATTACTACCATAAAGAAAAACTTTCATGTTTCTGCCACTGCAGAAATATCAGTAGAATGTAATCCTGGCACTCTCTCATCAGAAAAGCTAAACGTTTATAGAAGCATAGGCATCAATCGATTAAGCATAGGCCTTCAATCTGCAAATGATGATGAGCTAAAGGAGCTTGGGCGAATTCATGACTACAATCGTTTTCTCCACACCTTTGATTTAGTTCGTAAGGCAGGCTTTGACAATGTAAACGTAGATATAATGACTGGTCTTCCACACCAGACCATTGAAAAGCTAGAGCATACTTTAAATGCTGTTACTATGCTGCGTCCGGAGCATATTTCTGCATATTCTCTTATCATAGAGGAAGGCACTCCTTTCTATGATAAATACAAATTTGATGCGGTAAAGCAGCACGCTGGAATGGAAACAGAGGATCTTCCCACAGACGAAGAATCTTATCGTTTATACAAATTCACTATGGATTATCTGGCTCAAAAGGGCTACAAACGATACGAGATTTCAAACTACGCCAGAGGAGGCAAAATATGCAAGCATAATGTAGGCTATTGGGACAGAGTGCCATATATTGGACTAGGACTTGGTGCCGCCAGCTTATGTGGCAATTACCGTGCCACAAATCTTCGTGATATATACAAATATATAGAGATTTCAGAGTCCATCGAAAATGGACAAGTACCATCAAGTGAGTTCTCCTCTCCCTATTATGAAACAGAGGACGAGGTAACTAGAAAGGACGCCATGGAGGAGTTTATGTTCCTAGGACTCAGAAAAATTGATGGTGTTTCTAGGGCTTCATTCTTTAACATGTTTGGTGTAGATATCGAGGCCATATATGGTCCAATAATAAAAGCTCTTAGAAATCAGGGTTTTATGGACGCAAAGGAAGGTCGTATATTCCTTACCGATGTTGGAATCGACGTAAGCAATCAGGTTCTGGCACAATTTTTATTTGATGATTAAAAAAATCAAAGAATATTGCTAATAAGTATTGACAATACGGTATAATTTGACTATGATGTTTGAGTATGCGTTGAACTGTCCGTGTCCGGCTACAACGTATTTTAATATGAACATTTTATTATTTTACAAATTGGAGGTGTAGCAACACATGGCAAATATTAAATCTGCAAAGAAGCGTGTACAGGTTACAGCTATTAGAACAGAGAGAAATAAGGCAATCAGATCAGAGGTTAAGACATACGTAAAGCGTGTTGAGGCTGCTGTTGAGGCTGGTGACAAGGCTGTTGCTGAGTCAGAGCTTAAGGCTGCTATCAAGGTTATCGAGATGGCTGGTTCAAAGGGTGTTTATCATGACAACACTGTTAGCCGTAAGGTTTCACGTCTTACAAAGCTTGTAAACAAGCTTGCTTAATTTTTAAGAATATTAATAAAGCATCGGTCCCGTCAGCCGATGCTTTTTTGTTACTCATTTTTAAATGATGATTCCAGCGCTTCAGTGATGTTCTCTTTCCAATTCTCTCCTTCAACAGATTTTTGAAGAGGCGCCATCCTGCTCTTTCCACTGATAATTTCTAATTGCTTTGTAGCTACATATTTCTGCAAATAATCCGCATGCTGCGATCCAAGCACGCAGCCGCTGAAAACTCCCCCGGACTCTAAGGATTTTTGATAAAGAATCTTACCACCAAATTTTCCAAGCACTATGTTTTCATTATCTTTTGTAGTTTCCATTAAATGTAAAACAAATGGCTCATTAGGATCAAGCTTTCCCTCTTTAGGCTCTACAAATCCCACTCCACAATAAGAAATATCTTTGACCACTACATTGTATTTCTCACCATTTTGTTCAACAATCATGGCCTTGTCCAGATTTACTCTTACTCCACGTCTTCTATTTATATATTTTCCTTCTGTGAATTTAGGCTTTACAACATTTACCACCTTGCCGCTGCTCAGCTTTTGATTATTAACAGCTACTGGCGACCATTTAAACATGCCATTTGTTGTGGATGCCAAAAGCTCTAGCTTGGAGACATGGCCCGAAAAAGAGACCTCCTTTACATTGTCTCCTTCTCCTCTGACAATTGGTTCGATACAAATGGCTGTATCCCCATACATCTTTGTCAGCTCTTCTTTTTCCTCTTCATTTAAGCTGGACATTTTAGATTGAAGTTCAGCTGTTTTATTTCCTAAATTTGCAACAATATAAACAGTTGCATCTATAGGTATTGAGTTTATATCCATTGTCTGTTTATTCGTATTTCCCATTTAAATAGTTTTACTCCTATACCCTTAAAAAAATGTTATAATTTAGTCAAGAATTCACTTAATGTCCTTATTTTTAACACACACCTGTGTATATACTATATAGGGAGCAATTTATCGTTTTTTTATACGAGGATAAAACATGAAGCAATTCAACTACGAATTTACAAATGTATCTGAAATAGAAAAAGCACTTATTGAAATAAGCGACTATACCTCTACACATAATTATAACTCTATTTTAATACATTTATATACAATTGCCTTTACTCCAACACAGATTCACGATATTCAATACTATATTCGTGATTATCTGCCAGATGCATTTATTTGTGGCACAAGCACCAATGGTGATATTTGTGATGGTCATTTGGCTGATTCTGGCCTTGTAATGGCAGTTTCTATATTTGAGTCCACCGATATTAATATTAAGGTATTCGAGTGCGAGCCAGGACAAGAAATTCCTGTAGGTACCGCTATAAAAGAATTCATTAATAAGGTTTCTAATATCGTTGCGGCAGAAATTCTTATTACTTTAAAATCAATTGATTCACATAAAATTTTAAACGAAGTAGAAAAATGTAGCAAGGACATTCAGATATTTGGGGGCGGAAGTGCCTCAGCAGATATATCAAGTGATGACACCTTCATTATTACAAACGCCACCACCTTAGCAAAGGGCGTTCAAGTCATTACCTATTCTGGAAATGATTTGCACATTGATATCCATCATGCCATCGGCTGGAAGCCTCTTGGCAAGGATTTAAAAGTTACCAAAATCGATGGAAAGCTTTTATATGAATTAAATAACACTCCAGCCGGAAAGGTATATAGTAGATATTTAGACATTCAGCCAGATGAGTCCTTCTTTTCAAATATTTTAGAGTTTCCAATTATGGCACATCAGCATGGTTTTGATGTACTAAGATTACCATTTGAGTGCAATAATGATGATTTATCCATAAGACTTGCCGCTGACGTGGATTTAGATTCTACCGTCAATTTATCTTACGGCGATCCAGATGTTATCAAAAGCGAAGTAGAAAAGCTAGAGAATACAGTTAACGCCTTTAACCCTGAGGCTATATTCCTATACAGCTGTGGCGTCCGTAGACTATATTGGAAATATCTCATAAACAAGGAGACTGGTCCATTTAATGCCATTGCTCCTGTTTGCGGTTTCTATTCTAGTGGTGAGATAATGCGAATGAACAGCTATATCATCGAGCATCATGTCACCTTAATTGCAATCAGTATGCGTGAAGGCGACCATGCAAATGTAAAGCCTAGTGGAAATGGTGACAAGCATATTCATGTACCAGCTGAGCAAAAAATGCATAACCAGATTTCAATGGTTCGCAGACTTGCCAATTTCATCAACGTTACTGCTGCCGAATTACAGACAGCCAACGAACGTTTGCAGCAAATAGCCGATACAGATGAGTTGACAGGATTATACAATAGACGAATGCTTGATAAGCTCATGGACACAGCCCTACAACGTGCCAAATTATACAATTTAGATATGACTGTAGGAATTATAGATATAGACGATTTCAAATCTATAAACGACACATATGGCCACGATATAGGCGACCAGGTTCTCGTCAGCATATCATCTAATATGAATCAGGAAATAATAAAACATCCAAGCTGTATTTTCGGACGCTGGGGCGGAGAAGAATTCCTATTTATTGCGCCTCTTCTAAAGCTTGAAGATGTCCAAGATAAAATAGAGTTGGCCAGACAACGGGTTTCATCAAAAAAATTAAAGGATGTAGGTGTCGTCACACTTAGCCTAGGACTTACCAGCTTCAAACCGAACGACACTGTTGAAAGTATTTTCAAACGTGCAGATGACGCTCTATACGAAGCCAAAAACACTGGTAAAAACAAGACTTGTGTCAAATATTAAATATGGATATAAAAAATATGCAGGACCTAATGTCCTGCATATTTCATTATAATCATCTCTACTGCTAAATTTTCATCCAAACGTCCGGTCTTTACCTGTGTTTCAAAATCTGCTGCGTCTTCTAACAAATCTAAAATATCTCGATCGGTAAAGTTCTTGGCTAGCTGCATAGTTCTTTTTACAGCAAAATCTGGAGATCCTACCTTTCTTGCGATGGTGCCTACATTTTCACCATGATTTGAGCATTCCTTTATGACCTTCATCTGCCTAAACTGACGAACAATCATATATAAAATACGCATAGGTGGCTCCTTTGCAGAAAGCATATCCTCGTATAAATCCATAGTCTTTGGCATATCCTTGGCAGAAATAGCATTTATCATATCAAATATCTTTGTTTCTACCTGAGCTATACAAATAGCTCTAACATCCTCAAGGGTAATTTGATTTCTGTCGCCAACATATGTAATGAGCTTTTCCAATTCACGGTCCATATTGTCCATAGACTCGTGTGTTCGCATAAGAAATTCAGACCAAGCATCTCTTTTCATCTGCTTGCCTGCCTCTTTTATTTTTGCTCCCACCCAAGTGGCAAGAGTACGCTCGTCAGGCATATTGATTTCTATCTCTCTACCTGCAGCCTTTGCGGCTTTGTAAAGCTTGCTGCGCTTATCCACATCCTTTTCTACAAATATAAATGTTGTAGCCTCTGGGATGCTGCCAAGGTATTCTCCCAAATCCTCTGGGGTCTTTTTAGCAAATCCACTGTTTTCAATCAAAATAACCCTATGGTCTGCAAAAAATGGCATAGTTTCAGCCTGATCAATAACCTGCGCGACATTGATACCGCTATCCTCGTATTTGGAAAAATTCATAGTATCGCCGTCGTTTACAAGAGCTTTTACAAGCTTATTTTTATATTGAAGCTTTAAGTATGCTTCCTCGCCAAATATTAAATAAATATTTTTAAATTGTCCTGATTTAATGTCTTCATCTATACGTCTCATAAATAAAAGTATAGCCTAAAAATTCTTTCTCTACTAGTGATTATTCTTAAGAAAACAATTCTGTTTTCTTTTCTTATAACCTACTAAAGCTTATCGGAAAATTCAGGAATAAAACTCTCCTTTGCCACGTGCCTGTCCTGTATAAATGCATTCTCAACACCCAAATCCAATGTATAATCTATAAGCGATTCATATTCGCGTTTTGTCACCCTGCGATTAATCTCGGGATACTTATCTGCAATATGCTCCATCGGAGTAAATTGACTCATCAGACTTATATATATCTTGTCCTGATAGCTATCATGCAGATATTTCACAATGCTTTTTGCATCCTTTACATGTCCTGGTAACAGCAGTTGGCGCACAATAACGCCCTTTTTAATAAATCCCTTTTCATCAAACTCCAGCTTGGAACATTGTCTAAACATTTCGTCTATTGCAAGTTTTGCAACCTTTGGATAATCCTTTGCATGAGAATATTTTCCAGCTAGATTTTCATCCATATATTTAAAATCTGGCAAATATACATCCACAATCCCTTCTAACAATCTAAGAGACTCCACCGTTTCATATCCACTGGTATTATAGATAATAGGTATATTCAGCTGGCCTAAACCAATTCCAGTACGAGCCATTTTTACTGCCTCTACAATTTGCGGAATATATTGGGTTCCTGTAACTAGATTGATATTGTTCGCTCCCTTCATTTGAAGCTCTATAAATATCTCTGCCAGTTTAGGAGCTGTAATTTCTTCTCCCACTTTTCCATGGCTAATCTTTTCATTCTGACAAAAAACGCAATGGAGCGGACATCCTGAAAAGAATACCGCTCCACTACCATTTTCACCAGAAATACAAGGCTCTTCCCAAAAATGTAAAGCCGCTCGTGCTATTTTTACTTTATTTGAGACTTGGCATACGCCAAGGGATATGCTGCGATTGACTCCGCAATCCCTAGGGCATAGCCTGCATTTATTTTGTATTTCCATATTTTATTAAAGGCCTCTCTTTTACTTGCGACCCTTTGTCTTGATTTCGTTAACAATAAGCTCAACAAACTCATCAAATGAAACTGTTGTTGTACCCTGCTCACCGTGAAGTCTGTATGAAACAGTGCCTTCGTTTTCTTCGTTCTTACCAAGTACAGCAAGGTAAGGAACCTTCTGAATCTGTGCTTCACGCATCTTGTAGCCAAGCTTCTCTGAACGTGTATCAAACTCAACACGAACATTTGCATCTGAAAGTGCATCAACAAGCTTCTGTGCATATGCATTAAGATCTGCATCATCATTCTTTACAGGAAGTACCTTTACCTGTGTAGGTGCAAGCCAAAGTGGAAGGTTACCCTTTGTCTCCTCAAGAATGTATGCCATAAATCTATCAAGTGAACCAAGGATAGCTCTATGAATAACAACAGGAGTCTGCTTGTTGCTATCTGCATCTGTATATGTAAGATCAAACTTTGCTGGTAAGCAGAAATCAAGCTGGCAAGTAGAAAGTGTAATTTCATTACCAATGGCTGGCTTTACATTTACATCAAGCTTTGGACCGTAGAATGCTGCCTCGCCGATTTCCTCTGTAAACTCAATACCGATTTCTGTAAGAGTCTCACGGAGAGCCTGCTCAGCTGTGTTCCACATTTCATCATCCTGATGATATTTCTTTGTATCTGCAGGATCACGAAGTGAAAGT
>JAILKL010000097.1 GCA_024693775.1 Pseudobutyrivibrio sp. | reverse complement strand
TATGATGCGTATGCATTATGTCAGAAACGTAATAAGATCACAATTTCCAAAGATATTCCCGTGTATGTCTGGCATGGAAAAGAAGACACGACTATACCAATGTCCTTTGTAGACTATCTTAAATCGGCTTATATGGTGAAGGGTATTCATGTGATAAACGATGTCGGACATATGTTATATCTTAGTTATTGGGATGATATTATCCGAGAATTGCTAGAATGACAATTCAAAGGAGGTAGATAATGGACTACGGGATATTCAAACAGGACATGGAGCAGGATGTACTAAAGAATCAGCTGGCAAAAAAGGATGCTAGTTAACGTTTTAATCACAGGCTGGTGCTATCATAAATCCATGGAGGAATGAGCTATGGATGCTGTGGTACAGGTAAAAGATGATCAAGAAGCTGCAAATGAATATTTTGAAGTATATATGTCACTACGAGATGCGCTGAGAGAGGGCAAGATTGAAACCACTGATGTGGAAGAATATCTGGCATATAAAGAACGAATGCTTCCAAAGAAAGCTAGGGAAATTGCGCAGGAGATGATTTTAAATGTTAAAGACTACCAATAGGTGGTCTTTTTGCGTATATAAACCATGGAGAAATATATATGGGTGTATTAATTTTTATTGTAGTATTTATTTTAATATCTGTTGTTAGCGCAATAAATAGCACCCCTGAAGCTATTGGTAAAAAAGGTGAAAATGAAATCGCAAAGGACCTTTATAGCATAAATTTTTGGGGATACGAGGGTTATTGCCTAAAGAATATTTATGTTCCTAGAGAAGATGGTTCTACTTCGGAAATAGATTTGTTATATATAACATGCAAGGGATTCTTTGTCATTGAGAGTAAAAATTATAGCGGATATATTTTTGGTGATGATCGAAGGAGCGAATGGACTAGTACTCTTTATGGTGGAAGTTCTTGGCCTGGCCGTAGTAAGGTTAATAAGTATAAGTTTTATAATCCTGTTTGGCAGAACAATTCTCATATTAAAGCTTTAAAACATTATTTAGGAGATATTTCTGCGGTATCGATTATTGTATTTGGCAGTAACTGTGAATTAAAAAATATAAATGTAAATGCGAATAATGTATATATCTGTTACGAGAATGACCTTAAGAAATTAATAAAGAGTATTTGGAATGCAACACCTACAAGATATACTAGGGAAGAAGTAGAAAGGTACTACAATAGGCTTTGGCCATTGACGGGTGCTACTACTGAAGCGAAAAAGGCTCATGTTCAAAAGATTTATGAAAAACAACAAGGCGAAAAGTGTCCACGTTGTGGAGGAACGTTGGTATTAAGACAAGCTAAAAAAGGAATCTATGCAGGAAATCAGTTTTACGGATGCTCCAATTATCCAAAGTGTAAGTATATAAGAAACAATTAGAATTTAACTAAATATCTATGGTGTAGGAAAGGAGTTTTTTCGATGAGATTGAAAGAAAACACAGGAGAGTCTACGGACTCTCTTTTTTATTACATAGCCTGTTAGAATTTGTAACTTAATGGACAATATTCGATTGAAAGTGTTGAGTTTTAAGAATATACTAAATATAGTGCGTACGCATATATTTATAGAGGTGTTTTAAATGAATATCGTAAATACGTTAGCTTATTATAATGAAAAAGCAAAGGAATTTTGTGAGAATACAGTAAATGCAGATGTATCGCCTCAGCGAGACAGATTTCTAACTCATTTGATAAAAGGCGATAGGATTCTTGATTTCGGATGCGGATCAGGTAGAGATACAAAAGCATTCTTAGAGCTGGGATATGAAGTAGAAGCAATAGATGGATCGCGAGAGCTTTGCAAAGTTGCTTCCGAATATACTGGAATAGAAGTTAAGAATATGTTCTTTAATGAACTAGATGCTGTAGAAAGATATGATGGCATTTGGGCATGCTCATCTATTTTGCATGTATCAAAAGATGAATTAAAAACTGTTCTTAAAAAAATGGTTATTGCCTTAAAAGACGGTGGGGTTATTTATACATCTTTTAAATATGGCGATTTCGAAGGTGAGCGAAATGGAAGATATTTCTCTGACTTTACTGAAGAATCCTTCGGGAATTTTATTTCAGATTGCTCAGAGATACAAATTATAGATACATGGATTACAGGTGACGTAAGACCTGGACGAGGAGAAGAAAAATGGTTGAACCTAATTATGAAAAAATAGGTGATAACATACAGGGGGATTTAAATAATACATTGAGTATAGATATTGAACCATTTGCAATGACTGGTGACGTTAACAGTGGAACACAGTTATATGCAAAACTTATAGCAAGTTTTGGTAATGCGAAGCAGGTTGATATTATTGTGTCTTTTTTGATGGAATCTGGAGTTAAAATGCTTTTAGGGCAGTTAGAAAAGTCAATTAATGCTGGTACGAAAATACGAATTCTTACAGGTAATTATCTTGGAATTACTCAGCCTTCAGCTCTTTATATGATTAAGCGTGAGCTAGGAGATAGAGTAGAGTTAAGATTCTATAATGATTCAAGCAGATCATTTCATCCAAAGGCTTATATATTTCACTATGCAACACATGGTGAAATATTTATAGGTTCTTCAAACATTTCTAGAAGTGCTTTGACATCGGGAATTGAATGGAATTACAAATTTAGCACAATTTCAGACGAGGCAAATTTTAAGAAGTTTTGTGAGACTTTTGAAGATTTATATGAGAATCACTCAATTGAAGTGACAGGAGATGTACTTCGCGAGTATTCAAAAAATTGGCACAGACCTGCGGCGGCAAAAGACTTAGATAGATATGATGAGGCCGAATTAGATAAAGACACAAAAGTTAGAGTGCTCTATGAACCAAGGGGAGCACAAATAGAAGCTCTTTGTGCTTTGGAAAATACTAGAGCAGAGGGAGCTACAAAAGCTTTGGTCCAGGCTGCAACAGGAGTTGGCAAAACTTATTTAGCAGCATTTGATTCAAAAGAGTATAAGCGAGTTTTGTTTGTTGCACATAGAGAAGAGATTTTAAAGCAAGCTGCTGTTTCTTTTCGTAATGTTAGAAATTCAGATGATTATGGATTCTTTAACGGTGATGAAAAATGTACTGGTAAATCAGTTGTATTTGCTTCAGTAGCGACTCTTGGAAATGAGAGATACTTAAATCCGGAGTATTTTACTGCAGATTATTTTGATTATATTGTAGTTGATGAATTCCATCATGCGGTAAATGCGCAATACAAGAGGATAGTAGAATACTTTAAGCCCAAATTCTTGCTTGGGCTGACGGCTACTCCAGAGCGAATGGATGGAAGAAGTATTTATGAACTCTGCGATTACAATGTGCCTTATGAGATTTCATTGTATGAGGCTATTAATAAGGGAATGTTGGTTCCATTCCACTATTATGGAATTTATGATGATACAGACTATTCAAAGCTGCATGTTGTAAGAGGTCGTTATGACGAAAAAGAATTAAACGAAACTTACATCGGAAATGTTCATCGTCATGATTTGATATACAAATATTATCGCAAATACGAAGCTGATAGAGCATTAGGATTTTGTTGTTCAAGAGCTCATGCGGAGGAAATGGCGAAAGAATTCTGCATGCGAGGAACTCCTGCGGTAGCAGTATATAGTGATGCAAATGGAGAATATTCTGAAGCAAGAGATGTGGCAATAGCAAAACTCAAGGCTGGGGAGATAAAAGTAATATTTGCAGTAGATATGTTTAATGAAGGTGTTGATATTACTTCACTAGATATGGTTATGTTTTTGCGTCCAACAGAATCTCCGATTGTTTTCTTGCAGCAATTAGGGCGAGGATTAAGAAAATCCAAGGGCAAAGATTATTTGAATGTGTTGGATTTTATCGGTAATTATGAGAAGGCTGGAAAGGTTAGGTTTTTCTTAAGCGGCAAGCATTCACATACTTATGATAAAAACTCTGGACGACCATCCAAGAATGATATTCCTGATGATTGCTTGATAGATTTTGATATGCGTCTCATTGATTTATTTAATGAGATGGAACGCAAGCAAAAGAAGCTCAAGGATTTGATTAATGATGAGTTTTATAGGGTAAAAGAACTTATTGGTCATAGGCCATCGCGTTTGGAACTTTTTACAGAGATGGATGATGAAATATATCAGCTTACTTTAAAGAATTCGAAGGCAAATATATTTAAAGGATATTTGGATTATCTGAGCGAGCTAGGAGAGCTTGATGATGAGGAAAAGTTTTTCTGTAATGGATTGGGTAAAGACTTTATTTCATTAATCGAAACAACAAACATGACTAAGGTTTACAAGATGCCTGTTCTTATGGCTTTTTATAACAAGGGTGATGTATTGATGAAAGTCAATGATAATCAGCTTCTTGCTAGTTGGAAAGAGTTCTTTAATACAGGCAAGAACTGGCGTGATTTAGATTCAGACAGCACTTATGAGAAGTATAGGGCAATATCTGATAATGAACATATAAAGAAGATTCATAACATGCCAGTTAACTTCCTAATTAAGTCAGGTAAGGGATTCTTTGTGAGTACCGAGGATTCACCAATTGCATTATGTGATGAAATGAAAGCACTTCAAGAAAATAGGATACTGGCTGAGCAGATGAAGGATGTAATTGAGTATAGGACTATGGATTACTATAGGCGGAGGCTGTTGGAAACAGTTTAATGAGAGGAAATTATTATTTTAATTCATGGTTGGATGTTGTAATAATTAAATAGTTTAATAATATTTTGAAGAATCGAGTTTACTTAAATTATAGTTAAAAGAAGGATGAAGGAGATTATGGATATATATAGCGCATCAATTGTGGACAGTATTGTTTATTATAAACAGATTAGACCTAATAAAAAGGCTTTTAGGTTATATAGAAATGAAAATTCACAGGAATTAAAAGAACTTTTTAAATTAGCAAAAAATGATTTTGCGTTAAAACAGTTAATTAATCGAGAGTATATATACACAAATGAAAAACCGCTCTTTATGACAGAAATGGAAATCGATACAGTTGATAGTTCACTAGTTTGTTTATTAACCTGGGGAAAGTATTTGATATCATTTTATGCTGATATTCTTAATGAATATATTAAATATAAAGGTTTATACGAAAAATCTTTGTTTGCTGAGAATTACGATTCTGCATATAGCCTAGTTAATAAAATTGAAAAAAGATGTAGTTATTCTATGTGGGGGATACAGCAGAAACTTATCATTTCAAGTTTATCAAAAAATAAATATAATAACTTATTAAAAAAGGAATATCAGGGAAACAAATATAATCTTTCAGGAGTGTTATTGTCTTATTACGAAAAAATGACAGATTCTAGCATTTCTTTTGAACAGTATAATAACACAATTAAGGAAATTCTTAGTACGATTGATTCATCTAAAACGGAGTGGAAGTATTTTTTTTATAAGTTAGATATTGTTAATAAGAAGGAAACTTCAGAGTATAAGGTAGCTCTAGCACTTGATGAGCAGTTGTCAATTATTGATTACTATGAGACATACATTGATATTTTACAAAGATTATTTAATCGAAAAGGTCTTTTTAATTATATTGGTGATATCATTCAATCATTAGATGGAATAATAAGAGATTTTAGATTGACTAATATGAGAATTTCATATTTGGGGAAATTTTCAATTAATGATTACTATGAATCAAAGAGTGCTATAGAATTGATTGAAAACTATTCAAAGGGAATATATGAAGAAATACTAAAAAAACAACATTCCTATTTGAATGAATATATAAATGATTTTAATATAATATGTTTATGTGTAAAATCGGGTGTCAAAGTATCTGA
>JAILKL010000062.1 GCA_024693775.1 Pseudobutyrivibrio sp. | reverse complement strand
TAAAAAACCCCTAGGGTCCTGAGACCTTAGGGGTTTGATGTTATGTTTTATAGGGAGTGTGTGCAGCCTCCGTGGCAGCTACCGCAGTCGCCACCGCATGCTGGATGCTCTCCATTTTTTCTTGCTTTTACAATGGAACGAATAATCGCTGCCACTATTGCTACAAGAATCAATACTACTATTGCTGTACCCATAATGTTACCTCCGTGCACTGCAAAAACAGTACTGTGAAACTAGGTTTATATTACTTATTGTACTTATCCTTGCGGAATAATCCATAAAGGAGTGCGCAAATTGCTGCGATTCCGAAGATTGTACCGAATGTGAAGCCTTCACCTGTGAATACCTTACCTACCTGATATACGATAAGGCCGATAATCCAAGCAAAACCACACTGATATCCGATTGCTGTCCAGAACCACTTTGTGTTGTTCATTTCACGCTTGATTGCACCCATAGCTGCGAAGCATGGAGCACAAAGAAGGTTGAATGCTAAGAATGCAAAACCTGAAGCTGCTGTGAATGCCTGTGCCATTGTTGCATATACATCACCAGAAGCACCGTAGATGATACCAAGAGTACCAACGATGTTTTCCTTTGCAACAAGACCTGTGATAGAAGCAACTGTTGCCTCCCAATCACCAAATCCAAGAGGAATGAAGATCCAAGCAAGGCACTTACCAAGCATAGCGAGGATTGAGTGATCAATCTGATCTTCCTCAAGCATTGTGAATGCTCCGTCTACGAATCCGAAGAATGTAAGGAACCAAATTACAATTGTTGAAAGAAGGATGATTGTTCCTGCCTTCTTGATGAATGACCATCCACGCTCCCACATGCTGCGGAGTACGTTACCTACTGTTGGCCAGTGGTATGCTGGAAGCTCCATAACGAATGGTGCTGGATCGCCTGCGAAGAGCTTTGTCTTCTTAAGCATAATACCTGAAACGATAATTGCAAAAATTCCAAGGAAGTAAGCTGATGGAGCAACCCATGAAGCGCCACCGAAGATAGCACCTGCAACCATTGCGATGAATGGAAGCTTAGCTCCACATGGAATAAATGTTGTTGTCATGATTGTCATCTTACGATCTCTATCATTTTCGATTGTACGAGATGCCATGATACCTGGGATACCACAACCTGTACCGATAAGCATAGGGATGAATGACTTTCCAGAAAGACCAAACTTTCTGAAGATACGGTCCATGATGAATGCTACACGGGCCATGTATCCGCAAGACTCAAGGAATGCAAGGAAAATGAATAGGATAAGAATCTGTGGTACGAAACCTAAGACTGCACCTACACCTGCAACGATACCATCAAGAACAAGGCTCTTAACAACGTCATTGCAATTGATTGCATCAAGTGCTGACTCAACGAATACTGGAACACCTGGAATCCAGATGCCATAATCTGCTGGGTCTGGCTCTTCTGTAGACTCTACATAAGCCTTTGCTGCCTCATAATCCTCAAGGCTAGCTGTCTCATAAGAAACCTCAAGTGTTTCCTCATCCTCTACTGGATAATCGAAATCACCTGTTGGCTCTGTGCCGTTTTCTTCAACATATACATCATAACCGTCAACGATAAGCTGGTTGGCTGCAAACTCATCAGCAGCATCAGCATAATCGCTAGAACCGATGGCAAATAAATGCCAACCGTCACCGAATACACCATCGTTTGCCCAGTCAGTAGCCCAACCACCAACTGTTGTAACTGAGATATAATATACAAGCCACATAACAATAGCGAAAATTGGAAGAGCAAGGAATCTGTTTGTAACAACCTGATCAATCTTGTCAGAGATTGTCATGCCCTTTGCTGCCTTCTTTACACAACCATCGATGATTGTACCGATGTAGTTGTATCTCTCGCCTGTGATGATTGACTCTGAGTCATCATCCATTTCCTTCTCACATGACTGAATGTCCTGCTCGATGTGGCTGATAACGTCTGATGAAAGACCAAGCTTTTCCTGAATCTTTTCATCGCGCTCAAATAGCTTGATTGAATACCATCTCTGAACGTTTTCGTCAGAAACGTTGTGAAGACAAAGCTCTTCGATGTGAGCAAGTGCATGCTCAACTGAGCCGTCAAATCTATGTTTAGGAGACTGTGGCTTTGCTTCCTTTGCAGCCTTTACGCCTGCATCAACGATTTCCTTAAGTCCTCTGTTCTTAAGAGCAGAAATCTCGAATACTGGAACACCAATCTCCTCTGCTAGTCTCTTTGTGTTAATCTTGTCACCGTTTTTCTCAACAACATCCATCATGTTGATAGCGATGACTACTGGAATACCAAGCTCTACAACCTGAGTTGTAAGATAAAGGTTTCTCTCAAGGTTTGTACCATCAATTACGTTGATGATAGCATTTGGCTTTTCATCAATAAGGTAGTTACGAGATACAACCTCCTCTAATGTATATGGAGAAAGTGAATAGATACCTGGAAGGTCAACGATTGTTACCTCCTTGTCTCCCTTGTACTTTCCCTCTTTATACTCTACAGTAACACCTGGCCAGTTACCAACGAACTGGTTTGATCCTGTAAGAGCATTAAATAATGTTGTTTTACCGCAGTTTGGATTACCTGCAAGTGCAATACGAATTCCCACTTTATTTATCCTCCTCTATTATTCGACTACAATCATTTCGCCATCAGCTTTTCTAACTGAAAGCTCATAACCTCTAACTGTTACCTCAATAGGATCTCCTAGAGGAGCAATTTTGCGAACATAAATTTCTACACCTTTTGTAATACCCATATCCATGATTCTACGCTTTACAGCGCCTTCACCATCGATTTTCTTTACCTTGACGGTTTCGCCAACATTTACATCTCGAAGTGTCATTATCTTCTCTCCTTTTAACATTATCTATGAAAGGCCTTTGCTATAAGAGCTATACGTCTTTCAAATTACCAATTTTCATAACGACCCATTATAATTAAACGAAAATCTTTTGAGCTAACTGTTTGTCTACGGCAACGCGCGACTCCTTTACGTTAACAATAAGATTTCCGCCGATTTCATTAACTACTGTAATGTAGCCCCCCGGTACAAATCCTAATTCCTGCAAATGGCGCTTTGCTTCTTCATTACCGCCAATTCGCTTAATCATTTGTTCTTCGCCCACTGGCGCAACTACTAATGGCATCATATTTAACTTCCTTTTACATGTAAAATAACCAACGTTAAATACTAACTACAATTCACACTTTTGAACAAAAGTTTCAGACATTTAATCGTTGTTAGCCTTATCTAACGCCTAACATAATTTATCACAAATTATATGGAGTTTCAAGCGTCTAACTAAAGTTTTTCAAAAAAAATCACAATTCGGTGCTTTTAACTCACGTATACCAAAAAAAATAGAGGTAAGATCCTAAAATCCTACCTCTAAAATATCTTATTTACCTATCATTGTACCTGTCTGGCCACCAACTGCATTCCCTGCATCTGAGAGCTTTGTAATAAGAACTTTTCTGATAGCTGAATCTCCAATATAGTCGATTGCTGCCTGAATCTTTGGAGCCATATCTGTGGCACCAAACTCTCCATCCTCTAGCATCTGCTTTGCCTCTGCTACAGAAATGTAATCAAGCTGCTCCTCGTTAGCCTTTCCGAAATTCTTACATACCTTTGAAACACTAGTAAGAATAACAAGCATATCAGCCTCAACCTCGTCAGCAAGAAGTCCAGCTGCAATATCCTTTTCAACAACTGCGGAAGCGCCCTTTAATTTGTGGTCCTGAGTAAGAACAGGAATACCGCCGCCGCCACAGGCGATAACTACCTGATCAGCATCACAAAGTGCCTTTATGGCATCAATCTCGACAATCTCCATAGGCTTTGGTGCAGCAACAATTCTACGATAGCCGCCCTCAACCTGAACTGTATGATTGCCCTTTTTCTCCTCGCGCTCAGCCTCCTCAGCAGTCATTACTCTGCCGATGATTTTTGTAGGCTTGTAGAACGCCTCATCGTAAGGATCTACAGTTACCTGAGTAAGTATTGTAGAAACTGGCTTGTAAATACCGCGCCCAACTAGCTCAGAACGAATAGCCTGCTGCAAATCATAGCCAATGTAACCCTGGCTCATAGCAGAACAAACTGACATAGGTGTAGGTGTGTAATCTGGATGATTGTTGTAAAACTCTGAAAGAGCTGTGTGAATCATCCCCACCTGTGGGCCATTACTGTGTGTGATGACCACCTGATAATCCTGCTTAATAAACTCCGCTACAGCTACCGCTGTTCTCTTTGTGGCATTCCACTGCTCCAAAACAGTAGTACCTAGCGCATCATGACCTAGCGCAATAACTATTCTCCTTTTGTTCATGCCTATCTCCTCCTGCCTTTTTTATTATTAACAATTGCAAGTGTAATCAATGTACCCAGTAAAACTCCTCCGAAATCAATCCACATGTCGCGGATCTCTCCGGAACGTCCCTCAACAAACAGCTGAATGGTCTCATCTATGAATGCCACAGAAAGTCCTGTCATAGCTGGGATTGTAAGTCTTTTGAACAATCCATATAAATAAGTAGAAAACTCAGTACAAAGCAGTATTCCAAGAATGGTGTACTCTGTAAAATGAGCTGTCTTTCTAACAATAAACATTCCGTTGTCATCATTGGAAATAAAAGGAACGATACGACTAATGACGGCTAGGAATCTGCCGCTTTCGCCCTCTGAAACAACTGCTGGCTGCATGCTGTGTCCCCATATAACGCATAGCCAAACAGCTATCAAAATACCTAGAATAATTTTTTTCTTTTTCATACCACGTATTGTAACATAACTGCCCCTACTTTACAGCACTCGAATCTCATAAACTACAATTCAGCACAAAAAAGGATAACCCCTGAAGAGTTATCCTTTTAAGATTTATATTACTGAACTGAGTCGATTTTATGAGTGAGGGTTACCTGTACTGTTTCCTCCTCGTAGTTGTTGTTGGCCTTTGCTACCTTTACTTCAACTGTAGTGCCTGCTGCAATGTACTGCATGATGTTGTTGAGTGTGTTTACAGATGTAACCTTGCGGCCGTTGAATTCTGTAATAACATCCTCTACCTCGATGCCTGCATCAGCTGCACCTGAGCCCTGTACGACCTGAGCTACGTATACACCCTCTGGGATGCTGTACTGCTCTGCCATTGTAGATGTAATGTCTCTACCAGCGATACCTAAGTATGAAGCGTCAAGATCTGATACTACGTCGTTTTCAATCATCTGCTGAATAATGTTCCATGCATAAGAGATAGGGATAGCATAACCCATACCCTCTACACTTTCATCAGAAAGCTTTGCAGATACAATACCAATTACCTCACCGTTTACGTTAAGGAGTGCACCACCTGAGTTACCTGGGTTTACAGCAGCGTCTGTCTGAAGAAGGCTGTTTGAAACAATGTTTCCGTCCTCATCCTGAATCTCAACCTCACGGTCCTTTGCTGAGATAATACCTGTGGTAACTGATGTACCATAACCCATGGCATTTCCTATAACGATGGCTGCCTCACCTACTGCTGTAGAATCTGAATCACCAAGTGTGGCTACCTTTATAGCTGAAAGAGTATCCTCTGGAATGTCAGCTACCTTTACTGATACTACTGCAAGGTCACATGAAGAATCTGTACCCTTGATAGTACCCTCTACTGCCTCGCCGTCGTTGAAGGTAATAGTAAGTGTCTCTGCACCACTAACCACGTGATTGTTTGTAGCGATGTAAATATATTCATCATCCTGTGAAATGATAATACCTGAGCCAGCTGATGTAGCCTCCTGAGATACTGTTCCGAATAATGTCTGGTATTCCTTGAGGCCTACGTTTGTAACCTGCACAATGGCTGGAAGAACGCTCTCAGCGATGGATGATACATCAGATGTAATAGTAGTAGAAACTGTTGAGCCTGATGCTGTTGAATCAAGTGCTCCTGAATTATCAGATGTATCTGCTGTCTCTGTAGACTCGATGGCTGTCTTGTTGCTGCTCACCTTGAATACTTTGTTGGAAACTAATACAACTGACTGGAAGGAAATACCTGCGATAAGACCAAATACCAATGCGATGACTGCTGCACGACCTACCTTGCCAGCAAAGCCGCCCTGCTTTTTGGCCTTCTTGTTTTTCTTTCCATCATCATAAGGAGTCCACTGATAATATGACTCTCCCTGATTGATCTGACCTTTTGTATATGAATAGGTGCCATTATTTGTGCTAGTACCTGTCTGGTTTTGATTTGTACCATATTGATTAGTTTGGTTTGTGTTATTTGTATTAGCACCATTGTTGTAAAAATCGCTCATAAACTCGCCTCCATATCGATTTATTGTCCGTAGTGTAAGCTACCAATGTGACAACTGCGTGATAACTAAATCAACTGTATTTGTTTTTTATGTTTTGTGTTCTAGTTTTGTTATTTTTACTATTGTAACGTAAAAGAGAACTAGCTTAAAGCTAGTTCTCTAAAATTTTTTAAATTATTCATCTGATGTTTGAGTTTCGGTAGCGCTGCTTTCGTCTGTACCAGTATCCTTTTGGATTTTTTCACTGATAACATCGACCTTGTCGTCTGTAGCATCATAATCCTGCTGATCGTATAGGAACTCGTGTAGCTTAATAACGTTTGATGTAAGTGTACAAGGAACTACCAAGCTACCCTTGCTACCGTATGTACCAGTAGTAAGTGTGAATGGGAATCCTGAAGATTCTACGATCTCATAATCACCAACTGATGTAGCCATAGAAGCTACCTGAGTAGGTGAAAGGCTAGTAGAAATGCTAGGAAGTACATCATCTACAATCTTGTTGATAGTAGAAATGTCTGATTTCTTTGCCTTTTCAACAATCTGCTGTACTACAGCACGCTGTCTCTCAGCACGACCGAAGTCGTTGTTTCCAACGTATCTGTTTCTACAATATCCAACGACCTGTGCACCGTTAAGTGTCTGTGTTCCTGCCTCAAGGAAGCAATCATTTCTCTCTTCCCATGAACCCTCGCCGTAGAGAACTTCCTCTACCTCAGCGATGTATCCAGCAAGAGCAGGTCCGCCTGTTTCTTTATTCTTTGCGTCAATCATTGACTGAGTAACATTGATTTCAAGACCACCAAGGTCATCAACTACTGTAGCAAGTGCATAGAAATCAACTGCAACGTAACCTGAAATCTTTAAGTCGAGGTTTTTGTTGAGCATGCTGATGGCCTGCTCTGCACCACCGTGGTTGTAAGCGTAGTTACATTTTCTGTAAGTATCATCAGATACCTCAAGGTATGTATCACGTGCTACTGAAATCATCTTTACTTCTTTTGTATCATTATTAATAGATACAAGCATCATAGTATCAGAGTTTCCGCTAGAGTAATTGCCGTTTGAACGGTTATCTACACCGAATAGCGCTAAAGTTGTGTAGTTACTCAATAACTCCTCTGTCTCTGAATCAAGGTTGTTTACCTCGATATCGTCCATGTTAATGTTGTCCCAGTTGGCCTTACCAAATTTCATCCAAAGAGCAACAACAAGAAGAATAACAACAAGAACTACTATCTCTACAATAAGGATTGTCTTTCTAGCTTTCTTTTTTTTGTTACGTCTGCTGCCTGTACGAGCGGCAGATGAACGTGAGCCTGATGTTCTTCTCTGTGATGGTCTCTGCTGTGAATTATGGCTAGATGAATGGCTGCCAGAAGGTCTTCTGGAAGCTGAATGGCCAGCTGAAGATCTGCTACCTGAAGGGCGTCTAGCTGATGATGAACGAGTGCCAGCTGTTCTAGCAGTACGCTCAGTACTGTAATCATCATACCCTACTAAATCTTCCTCAGTTAAATCAAATGATAATTCGGAATCGTGGTAACGTGAACCTCTGCTATTTGATGAAGCTCTGCTACCTGTCCTAGACTGTCCGCCAGAAGGTCTGCGACCGCTGCCGCGTCTATCATCGCGTCCGTATGTACTCATTTACAAATATCTCCAATCTGCTAGCAAAATTTATGCAATACAAAGGCTAGCATACTCTATGAAATCTTTAATTGTCAAGATTTTCGTAACAATTCTGTCACATTCAATAAATTTTTATTGTATTTTTAAGTAGATTTATTCTTCCATTCCCGGAAGTATATAATTATCCAGGCCCATAGGTAAATTGTTATTGTATAATCCGTCACCTATAGCCAATATTTCGGCATGTTTTTCTGTTAAATATTCATGGGATGCCTCAGTCGTGGTATTATTTTTTATTCTATATTTACCAATACACTGAGGAACCACAACAGTACGAAATCCTTTTGTTTTTGCTCGGATACAAAAATCTAGCATGGCGTCCCTGCCGGTTAGCTTTGTATCAAATCCGCGAAGCATTCGATAAACCTTTGCATCTATCAAACAGCAGCCTGCGTCCACCATGGAAACGTCTCTTGGCATTCTGCCCAGGTTCTCGTAGGTTTCGCCAAAAATTCTCTTTCCGTTGAATGCGGGATACACTGTTCCGTCCTTGTCATAAATATATCCCACGTTGTCTATTCGAAAGCCGCTGCCGATAAATCGTATACCTACCACAGCCACATCAGGCTGTTTTAAATAAGAATACATTCTTTTGACGTTTCTTCTAGTGTAAAGCCTTACATTTTCATCCTTTAGATAAATGTAATCTCCACCAAACCTGCGGAAGCTGCTTTCGTCAAAATCTATAAACCACTTTTTATAAGAAGGATCTATTCTGCCGGTGCACTCCACCCCTGTTCCCTTTATATAGGAAATGGCCAGCGACATGTGCTCCTTTGCGGCATAGTTTGCCTTTGCTCTCTCTTCTTTTGTTATTGGGATTTTTTCTGCTCTCTTATGATATAGAAGAGATGGAATGTGATGTATCTTTTTTCCTTTAAAGCATGCTCTAAGCAAGTATTCATAGATATAGGCATACTGGGCCTTTTCGTTGAAATCCCCCAGCTTTTTATATAGCTCTGTGTTTACACAAATAAAGCTGCCTATGTAGTCAGTTTGCAAAAAGAGCTGCTTATTAAAATCACTTTTGAAATGTGGATGCATTCTATCCAGACCCACTAGCTCATCATGGTCTGTGTAGATAATAGAATCATTCTCCCCTAACTCATTTATTTTTTCATTTAAAAACAAAAGAGTCTTGTAGCTCAGTCGATCATGCTGGCCCACTATGACCACATGATCTCCCTCTGCAAAATGAGTGCCAATGTTATACGCATAGGCACCCCCTGAAGTCTTTTTCAATCGTCTGTAATGTACCTTGTCCACAATATCAGGGAAGAACTCCTTTATTGTGGTCTCGATAATGCTAGACGGATTGTTGTCTAAAATATATAGTTCGAATTCACGATATTCCTGCTCATCTATAGACTCTAGCATGTCCTTGAAATAATCCATGTTGGTGTCTATAGTCCAGACAATCAGTGAAAAATACGCATCAGACACTATTTTGAACCCTTTCCCCCGAAAACAACTGCTATTGTTTTGAATAGAATCTTTATATCTAATCCTAGTGACCAATTAGATATGTATTCTGTATCAAGAGCAACCACCTGCTCAAAATCCTTTATATCGCTACGACCTGAAACCTGCCACATGCCTGTAAGGCCTGGCTTGATTGAAAGACGTGCCTTGTGATGCAGTGCGTAGTTTTCGTACTCCTCCTCAAGTGGTGGACGAGTACCCACAAGTGACATCTCTCCGATTAAAACATTCCAGAACTGTGGAAGCTCATCGATGGAATATTTTCTAAGGAAATGACCAATTGGAATGATTCTTGGATCATTTTCCATCTTGAACATATTTCCCTTTATCTCATTTTGAGCCATTAATTCTTTCTTGCGCTCCTCTGCATCTGTGTACATGGTACGGAATTTGAAGAACTTGAATCTACGGCCGTTTTTGCCGATTCTGGTCTGTGTAAAGAACACAGGACCTGGCGACTGAATCTTTATAATAGGTGCAAAAATAATAAATGCTACAAATGCTAAAACAAGTCCCACGATTGCTCCCAAAATATCCATGGCTCTCTTTAAGAAGGCCTGTCTATTATTGGCAATGTGCATACTTGTGGTGAGAACTATGTAATCTCCATAGGTCTCCATGATTCTATTTGGCATAAGGTTGTTGGTGTGAATCAGTGACATATGAACTGTAAGTCCCTGCTCAACCAAACGTCCTGCCAAGTTTTCCTCGCTGGCTCTAGTGTTGCCATCCAGGAATATTTCGTCCACAACGTTTGTGCGGATATATTCAAACAATGAATCTGCGCTGGCGATGACAGGAATACCCTGAATGTCCTGTCCTGTCATATCCTTGTCAACTACTACAACGCCCTCTACCTTGAACTCTGTGTATGGGCTGTGGGCAATCTCTGATAAGCAGTGTTCTACGTTTGTAGACTCTGCTACAACTATCATGGATGTCTTGTTTTTATCTAAGAGCTTTCTACGTCTGATAACTCGCTTCCATAGAACACGTAATAGATATGAAAAAACAACCATGGTGATGCCAAAGGCACCTAATACGAAACGTGAATAATAGTATGAAGTCTGGGCAGCATACATGTAAATGAGCACGCCCAGGAAATTCACGAGTGAATGCCATATTGTAGAAGATAATTCCTGATATTTAGTTCTGCGTAAAATGCCGGTATAGGTCTCAGTAAAAAGCACTCCCGTAAGGTCTAAGAAAGGGAGAATCTTTGCCAGATTCTGATAGAGGTTGAACCACTCGAATCTGTCAAAGAAAATAATACTGCCATCAAACTTGATAAAAACTGCAACAAACAAAGCAATCTCTGCTGCAATCATATCAAGAATGATGAAGTCTAAATGCTTGACCCATGAACGTTTCTTTTTCTTATACAAGCTAATCTCCTTTTGTAGCTGGCAACTACAAAAATTATAATTCTATATTGTTTTTCTTTAGAAGCTCACGTGCGCTATCTACAGAATCAACACCGTGAAGATTCTTGATAGGAGCGAACTCATGAACTCTTTCTACCTCAAATGCAAGGTTAGAATCCATCATGTGAACCATGTCTAAAACTAATAATTCAAATTTGTAACCGTTTGGCTCTGTTGGAGAAATGTGATTGCCCTCAGCATCAATATGAGGAATCTTTTTCTCTACAACGTGAACGTAAAGATTGTTGTCCACAATGTCGTTTAGCTTTTCTACTGAGAAAAGGTAGTTAAGAATAACGCCATATTTATATAAGAGACTACCGTCCTCAGCCCTTGCCTCTGCCATTTCCTTTGACATCTCGTAGTACTCTACGATACTAGGCTTTCCATCCTCTAAGCAAAGAAGACCCATCTTTTCCTGTGGCTCAACTTTTCTAACAACCTTTGAACCAGCATCGTATCCGCCGGCAATTGTAGCACCTACAAATACTGGGTCAGCGATTCTCTGAAGGACATTATCAACAGCAAAAATATTGATCCACTTGATTCCGCGTGACTCTAAATCCTTGCCAAGACCTGCCTTTAGCATGCTCACATACCAGCCACCGTTTCCGTTTGGTGATGTAGCAAGTCTGCCCTTTTCCTCAAGAAGAAGCTTTCCTGAGTAATCAACTGCACATGCCATATCCTGAACAAAGTACTTGATGTATTCTGGGTTGTAACCAAAATAATCGTGCTCTGCAAAGAAATCACGTGTAGCCTTGTCATTCTTTTCACTTGTCATAATGTATAAGGGAATAAATGTGCCTACCTGGTTAACAACATCCATAAGGTTGTTAATAAGACACTGGAAAATATAGAGTTCCTTTGACTCACCAACATTATAACATCCCTTTGGTAACTCAAAGCCAAGGCGTGTACCCATGCCGCCTGCAAGAAGTACGGCTGCTACCTCGCCCTTTTTAAGCGCTTCTAAACCAATTTTTTCATACTCATCGTGATGCTCAGCAATCTCAGAAATGCCTACCGCTGGAGGTACGGAGAATTCTCCTCTTGCTCCGTGATCCTCTTTACCGATGAGTGTAAAATCTTCCCAGTTGATATTCTCAATCTGGCTCAAGAACTCTGCCTGCTGCTCTGATGATAGCTCATCATAAAATGCCAGAACATGCTCCTGATTTTTATCCCCCAATACCTTCATCGCTTGTTCTTTAGTAAACATTATAAATTATTCTCCTCCTTAAATCTAGGCTTATCATCATCTAGCTTTACGCCATCATAATCCATTTTTCTGGTATGATATTCAATATCTTCAAGTAATTTTCTGTTTTTGGCCATCAGGTCGCCAATCAAGGCAATCATCAGTGCCATAAAGCCCATTATTAATAATGTACATCCTAATATGAGTGACTGGATGTGTCCTGCACTATTTCCCATAGCCACGAATACTAGGTATCTAATTATAACAACCAATCCCACGATTGATGGAATCAGTGACATAATACTGAATGTCTTTAGTGGCTGATACATGAGATATGCTCTCAGTATAGTCACCATAGATTTTTTAACGTAGCCCATCATGCTGCTAAATAAACGTGATGGACGAAGCTCGCCATTTGTGCGAATAGGCACGCTGGTCTGTGCTATTTTGTTGCGACCGGCCTGCACGATTGTCTCTAACGTATATGTGTAATCGTTTGTTACATTCAAACGCATGGCTGCATCTCTAGAATAAGCTCTAAATCCGCTAGGCGCATCTGGAATATCTGAGTTACTAGCTTTTTGTACAACCCAGCTACCAAAATGCTGTAATTTTTTCTTTGTAGGAGAAAAATGCTCTGTGGCATCTATTGGTCTTTCTCCTATAACAATATCTGAGCGGCCATCGATAATAGGTCGAACCAAAAGCTCGATATCGTCAGCCACATATTGATTGTCTGCATCCGTATTTACGATAATGTCTGCACCGTTTCTAAGGCATGCATCGATTCCTGCCATAAATCCATAGGCAAGTCCCTTGTTGCGACGGAAATTAACAACGTAATTGACGCCCCAGCGTCTGGCAACCTCTACCGTATTATCGCTAGAGCCGTCGTTGATGATCAAATACTCAATCTCATCAATACCATCAATGTGACGAGGCAGGTCGTTGAGTGCAATCTCAAGCGTTTCAGCCTCGTTATAACAAGGTATCTGAATTATCAGTTTCATATTTATATCTCCTCATCATATCCCTTAAATGAATAATCGAATTTTTTCAGGGATAAATTGCGGTTGTAGTATGGGTCGCCGGCGTCTACAACTGGCTCCCACCTATCCATGAAAATTTCTGTTTCTCTGGCTATGCGCGCTCTCTTTACGTCATCTAACGCATCAACTCCGCGGCTAACTGACTCCAGGTGGTACCACTCAGAAAATGGAGTGTACACACATAGTAGCTGCTTTTCTCTGATTTTCAAGCAAAAATCCACGTCGTTGAAAGCCACCGCAAGGTGTTCGTCAAACCTACCAACATTATCAAAAATACTTCTCTTTGTCAAAAGGCATGCTGCTGTCACAGCTGAAACATCCTGTACGCATGTGCTGCGGTAGAAATATCCTACCTGCTCGCGGCCAGAGCCTAGGAACTGGGAATTGGCTACCCCGCCAAGACCTATCACTAGTCCTGCATGCTGCACAGTGTTGTTTTCAAAATATAATCTGGCGCCAACTGCACCTACGTCCTCACGTCTGATAAATCCCATCATCTCGGTGATGGCGTCTGGATTTATCATGCGTGTGTCGTTGTTTAACAATAAAATGTAATCGCCGCTGGCCTGCTGCACTCCGTAATTTACAAGTGCGGAGAAATTGAACTGGCCGGCTGTGTCAGGAAATGCTGCTGTGTAATCCACAACCTTTGCATTTATATCCTCTCTAGCCTGCAGCTTTTCATAATATCCACGAATGTCGTCCTGGTCGGAATTGTTTTCCACAATTACAAACTCTAGATTGGTATAAGTGCTGTGTCCTACGATGGAATCAATGCACTCAGACAAATCCTGGCAGTGATTCATGTTTGGAATCACTATGGAAACCAGCGGTGTATCTGGCCACTGGTAAATGGTGCGGTAATATCCCAGGTGAGTGTCCAGCTCTACCTTTGCTGGGATGCCCAGTCTCTTGTAGTGATTCTCCACAGCTCTGCGGCCATTTTCGTAGGCGTACATCTTGGCCTCTGGATGGTCTGCTGTGGAATCTGGATGGCATCTCCAGTGATATAGCACTCTAGGAATATGATAAATGTTTTTGCACTGCTCTAACACACGCAAATCAAAATCATGATCCTGGGCGCCGTCAAACTCTGAAAGAATTCCTCCGCTAGCCTTTACTATGTCCGCTCTACACACGAAAAGGTGTGTGATGTAATTGTGGCTGCAAAGCAAATCAATATTGAAATCCGACTTGAAATGAGGAAGGAAATATTCCTTTCCGTCCATGTCGATTTTGTCCTCGTCGGAATAAACGGCCTCGATGGTAGGGTCATCATTTAATGCCTTTGCAATGTAAAACATAGCGTCAGCCGTAATAAGGTCATCATGATCTGTAAATCCGATATAATCTCCTGTGGCCAGCTCCATGGCAGCATTTGTATTTCCGGCGATGCCTGTATTGTCCTCTAATTTTTTATAAACAATACGGTCATCCCAAACGCCACCTGTTACATCCTTTATGATGTCCTCAAGCCCTGGCTCTGGACTGCCGTCTCCTAAGCACAGCTGCCAATGTGGATAAGTTTGATCCACAAAGGACTGAATCAATTCTCTAAGGAACTGCTCCGGTGTGTTGTATAACGGAATTACGATACTGATGACAGGGTTGTACGTAAATACGGTATGTCTTTGCTTGTCGTACTCCGCAGGGTCCACTGGATGATCCTTAAGGAATTTCTTGTAGCTGTAGTGCTCCTGGTCGTGACCGATGAGCTTTCGAAAGGTCTTTGCCACGGTGCGCTTTAGACCGTAGTGCTGCATGTACAAAAGACCTTTTTCTATTTTATTTGTAGGTTCTTTATATTCTTTTATTTTACTCATTTTTAGCTTTCAAAAAATACACGAATAGCTGTGGCAAGTGCGGATGCATTTCCCATTTCCACAAATCTATGGGTGTCGTCCTCCTTAAAAAGCTCATGATTGGCATCGCCATCCCCTAAAATCATAGGACGGCCCATGGCCTCGTAGATGTATGCCTTTCCTGGAATGGTGCGTCTAGCCTTTTCAATGGTGCCAGAAAAATGTCCAGCCAGGCACAAATCTGCCGCTGCAATATGCTCAGCCAAATCCTGCTGACTAAGCCAATCTATATATGTAATATTTGCCTGAATAGGCTTGTTCATTTCTGATTTAATAGGGCCAATGATTTCAAACTGAAATCTATCGTCGCCTGCGAAATTTCTCAGGGCATCTAAAATAATATCTACACCCTGAAGATTTAGGATGGAGCCAAAGTATAGCACCTTGTGAGGCGCTGCATTTGGGGCCTGGCCATTGTTCTCGCTGACGGTGGAAGCTTTTCTAGGGTAATAGATGCTGTGGTCAGCCTCCAGGTATAGCACCCTAAGCTTTTCTGGATTTGCTCCTAGCTCCTCTGCGAAAAAACGGCCGTGGGCCATAGTGTCGCAGACAATGTAGTCAGCCCTCTTTAAAGTGCGCTCATCCAAGCGATGACAAAAGCCTGACATCATGCCGCCATCTGCGAACTTTTTTCTATCTAAAACCATGGTGTCATAAACAGAGATAAAAAAATCCATCACGACAGGAAGCTTTGAAAGCTTTCTGCCAAAGAATGGCATAATAAGCTGTGGAGCGAAGCCCACAAACACGATATCAAATTCTGTCAGCTTCAAGAAAAACAAATCCTTGAACACCTGAGCCAGTCTCTTTGGATAGCTGGAGCTGCTGCTGCCGATTACCCTAACCGAGGCTGCCACCGAGTTCAAAAAATTAATCTCCTGAGAAACTCGTATATAATCAATATTTTTAGTTGTTATGTAAAGTACCCGCCTCCCAGAAAACTGGGATTCGAGCTCATTAAATCTCTTCATCCTATTTCCTTCGAATGCACAGTTTGAATTATTATATCACATATTACTTAAAATATGTCATTTTCATGGATTTTATATCCCAGCCGTAGAATATATGGGCTTGCTTGCGGCCTTCTTGCACTTGCTTGGGGTATGGATTAAAATATCCTTAATTATTTAACGCAGAGGATATATTATGTCTACAGTTGCTATTGTCATGTCCACCTACAATGGGCATGAATATATAATTGAACAAATCGAAAGTATTTTGGCGCAGGATTATACTGATTTCAATCTCTTTGTAAGGGATGATGGTTCTAGCGATAATACTTTGGAAATATTACAAAAGCTGGCTACCAGAGATTCGAGAATCAAGCTAGTATTTGACAAGGTAGGCCAGACAAATTCTAACAAAGGATTCGGCGAAAGCTTTTCCATTGCCATTGGTCAGGCCATGGCACAGGGAGATTTTTCATATTTTGCATTTTGCGATCAGGACGATTATTGGGAGCCTACAAAGCTTTCACATGCAGTAGCTGCCATGGAAAATTCAGATATGAAGCGACCTACACTTTATGCCAGCAATTATTATATTTGCGACAGCAATTTGCAGGTTCAGGGTACTTTTGCAGATTCCACACCTCTTAAAAATGTGACCTTTGAAAATCTTTTCTTCGAGGGTGTTTTTCCAGGATTTACAATTGTTATAAATAAGGTTTTGGCGAGAAAGGCCTTTTCTCATCTTGATATGGGAGATATTTATTATCACGACAAATGGGTGACATTGATTGCCATGGGACTAAACGGAAAGCTCATGTACGACGTGACCCCTCTGGCAAAATATCGACGCCATGAGGGCGCTGCATCTTCTACCAATTTGGGCCCTGTGAAGAAATTAAAATGGAGAATCGACAAGGTTTTAAATGGCGATTTCTGTCCTAGAACAAAGGCCATGCTTGTGACCTTTAAGGAGCTTTTTTACAAGCAGGTCAGCTACGACATCAGGGATTTTTTGGATACCTTTACTAAGAGGGGCCGCCTGGCTAGATTATTTTATAGGAAGAGACTGCGTAGATCCTTTGGTGGGGAAATTCTGCTGAGAATTATTATTTTGTTGGGAAAATTGTAGATATTGCATAGTTTGGAACTCATATATGAAAGAAAAAAATGTAAAAAAGAATTATATATATAACGTGGCGTACCAGATTTTGGTAATCATCACACCACTTTTGACCGCACCATACGTGGCCAGAGTGCTGGGGGCCGGCGGTATTGGCGTGTTTAGCTACGTCACTGCCATCTCGGCTTTCTTTATTATATTTGCCACACTGGGCACCTCCACCTATGGACAGCGCGAGATTTCTTATGTGCAAAACGATGCCTACGGCAGGTCAGTGGCCTTTTGGAACACAGTAGCTTTCCGCAGCACCACCACTGCCATTTTCCTTATTATATATGGAATATTTATTGCGGTGGTTCATCCAAAATGGCTGATTATCTATATCATTCAGTTTATCGAGATTATAAATGTTGCCTGCGATACTTCCTGGTTTTTCCAAGGTATGGAGGAGTTTGGAAAGATTGTAGGGCGAAACGCCATCTTTAGAATTATCAACCTAATCATGGTGTTCACCTTGATCAAGGATTCCGACGACCTGGCACTATATGCTGCAGCCACCGCTCTAATTACCATGGCAGGTCACGTATCACTGTGGGCATACTTACCAAAATATTTGGTGAAGGTGCCTCGCACAGCGCTAAATCCTTTCAAGGATACACGCACAATTATCGGTCTGTTCCTGCCAACTATCGCAGTACAGATTTATCAATATTTGGATAAAATCATGATTCAAGCCATCAGCAGCGACGAGCTGGAAAATGGCTACTATGAGCAGGCCATGCGAATCACTAGAATGGTGCTGGTGCTAGTAACCTCCATGTCCACTGTTATGATTCCTCGAATCGGACATTATTATAAGGAGGGCAACAAGGCCGCTATTAAAAATGCCATGTACAAGGCCTACAATTTTGCATGGTTTTTGGGCTGCCCTTTGATGTTTGGACTTTTTGGAATCGCCAAGAATTTTATTCCTTGGTTCTACGGACCAGGCTACGAAAAGGATATTATTTTGCTGCAGATTGCCAGCGGATTGTCCCTAGCTATTGCCATCAACAATGTAACAGGAATCCAGTATCTGGTTCCTACAAAGCGCGAAAAGTTATACACAAAAACTGTTGTGGTAGGCGCGGTTATCAACTTCTGCTTTAACCTGGTGTTGATACCACATTTCCTATCCTACGGCGCAGCTGCTGCATCCGTAATTGCAGAAGCCTGCATCGCCATTTTGCAGCTCATCTATGTTCGTGACGAGCTGGACATCCGACGCATCCTTGGATTCTCATTTAAGTATTTGGTTTCTGGCGCAATGATGCTATTATTACTTTTAGTGGAGGGTCAATATTGGCCAACAAATTTTGTATCCACATTTATTATGATCATCACTGGCGCAGCATTCTACTTTGGACTGTTGGTACTATTTAAGGACCAGTTCTTCATCGAAAATGCCACCAGCGTCATTTCGAAAATTAAAGGTAAGATTTTTAGATAGATTTTGTAACTTGATAATCAAAGATTATCTGTGAGGTAAACATGAATATTTTTGTTATTTTATTGATTGCTTTTACCGTAGTGGTTGCCCTGGGCACATTTTTTTACGGAATAAAAAAGAAAGGCCGCAGGATTTATATCACTAGTTTGTATGTGCTAGGCGTGATTTATGCCATTGCCACCGGGCTATATTACGCGGACAGTGTGCCAGATGCATCTCCTGATGAGAGTGCACACATTGCCTACGTTTACTACCTGGACAAAACCGGCGAAATCATTCCAACCTTTGAGGACATGCACATTTTCAGCAACGCTGTAATGAAGTGGTCCACAGAGCCAAACTACGAATACCAGGAATCCTTGGTGAATTACCTATGTCACCCACCGCTCTATTATCACATTATGCGATTGGCTGGCGGATTTACACCTACCGACTCTGACGTGGTGGTCACCATCGACAAGCCAAGGCTTCGCCATTTTAGTTTAGGTATTTACACCCTGGGATTAATATTGCTGTTATACATTGGCTGGTCTAGATTGTCCAAAACAAAGCCATGGCAGCACCTGCTTTTCATTTCAGTTGCCGTCAATATACCTATGATGGGATTTGAATTCTGCGCTGTCACAAATGACGCGCTGGTGCTTTTGACTAGCTGCACATGTATCCTTGGATTAATTCGTTTTTGCGAAGAAAAACGTAATTTTTGGACCTATCTATTGATTGCCCTAGGCATCAGCGGCTCGCTTTTGACAAAGCTTACTGCTGCAATGCTATGTATAGTGATGGCCCTTGTGGTATTGATTGTCACCATGATCAAGGAACGCAGCATTGTAAAATCACTTTCACTTAAATTCGTATATACGATACCTATTTATGTAATTGCCCTAAGCTACTATGTGATTATGTACAATCGCTACGGCGCGATCACTCCTTCACTGGAGCTGATTTGCTCAAAGGAATATTTTGAAAATACCATTTACTATGTGGCCGAAAATGAGCGCACCATTATGACCTGGGGCGAATACATTGGATATTTCTTTAATCGATTCTTCCTGTCATGGTCTGGAATCGAGAGCGTGTATAGATTTATGAAGACCTACACCTATAGCCTTACAGCCATCCCATACGAGATTCTTTGGGTACTGCCTGTGCTATTTGTCATTCCACGCGTGCGAAAGCAGGCCGGCAAGCTTTCATTGCCAATCATCGCTGGATATGTAGGAATTGTTGTGACATTCATCTACCAGTTAAAAAGCGCCTACGGCTCATACCTCACCAGAGGCTACATGGGCGGCTTTGCTTCTAGATATTACATTCCATTCATCGGCATCTTCGCCCTTGCAGTGGTATTTATACTTGATTCCATTCTCATTGATAACGGCTTCAACGCCGAGACTGAGGAAACCGTTATCAAGACTAGCATTGGAACCTTTACAAAGAATCTGCTATTTAATCAGTTGGTTTACGTAATTAGCCTGGCATTTTCGTTTTTGATGTTTTATGGCAATCTGCCTTTCTTTGTGATTCATTTTGGGGAGATGTTGCAGTAGAGTTGGTTTGGAGATTTTTTGTTAGAGATTCTTCAATAC
>JAILKL010000059.1 GCA_024693775.1 Pseudobutyrivibrio sp. | reverse complement strand
AAAGCACACAAGAGAGTGCTTCGTTGTTGTAGAAGAGGGCGCTGACAAGGCTCGTATCGAAAAGGAAATCAAGGAGATGCCAAACTACTTCTCTGATTACGATACAACAGTAAACTTTATTTCTGAGGAAGAATTAAAGAAAAATCATAGCGGATTACCACACGGTGGTAGTGTTATCTATACAGGTGAGACAGGATTTGATGGCAATAAGCATGTAATTGAATATAGCTTAAATCTTGATTCAAACCCAGAGTTTACAGGTGCTGTTCTTACAGCATATGCAAGAGCAATTTCTCGCATGAACAAGGAAGGCGCTACAGGTGCTAAGACAGTCTTCGACATTGCACCAGCATACCTTTCACCAATTCCTGCAGAAGAGCTTCGCGCTCACTTCCTTTAGGATATGGTGCCAGTAAGGTAATTCAACACAAGTAAATATAAAAAAACAAAAAGCAGCTAACTTAGTATAGATAAGCGCGAGTAGGGGATACCATGCCGAGCATGGGAAGGACCTACGCCGGCGGGAGGGTTCCCATGCGAAGGTATGGAGGGTGCCCTACGGGAGCTTGTAAAACTAGGATAGCTGCTTTCTTTATTTAGATAAATTTATAAATTGTAGTTGAGTGAGCCTCTACACCAGCCTTTGCGATTGGCTGCTCAAACTCAGGAACGTTTACAGCGTTTGGATAGTACTGAGACTCGAAGCATACACCGTGGCGCTTGTCATATGGGCAATCACCCTTACCGATGTGAGAATCATCAAGGTAGTTTCCAGCGTAAAGCTGCATACCAGGAAGTGTTGTGTAAACCTCCATCTTTCTACCTGACTCAGGATCCTCTAGAGTACAGCATGGCTTTGAAAGTGTGTGGTTGTTGAGGCAATAGTTGTGATCAAAACCACCAGCCCAGTTGAGCTGATCATAATCAACCTCTGTATCCTTAATAAGAGCCTTTGGAGTTGTGAAATCCATTGGTGTGCCCTTTACATCGCGGCACTCGCCATGAGGAATAGACTCTGCATCTGTGTGAGTATACTTGTCAGCATCAATCCATACAATGTGATTCATAACAGAACCGCTGTCATGACCGTTGAGGTTGAAGTATGTATGGTTTGTAGGATTAAAGACTGTATCCTTGTCAGAAACACCTGAATAATCAAGGCAAAGCTCGTTGTCATCTGTAAGAGTATATGTGATAGTAATGTCCATTTCTCCTGGGAAACCACACTCCATATCAGCCTTGTGGCATGTAAATGTAATGTGCTTTTCATCAACAGACTCTACATTCCAGATGCGCTTGTGCATTGGGTTGAATCCAGAGTGAAGATTGTTCTTTCCATCATTTGCGTCAAGCTTGTACTCAACACCGTTAAGTGTAAATTTGCTGTCGCCAATACGGTTGCCGTTTGGACAAATGCAGCATCCAAAACCAGGTGTGTTTACAAAATAATCCTCAATTTTATCGTAGCCTAAAACCACATCAGAAAGAACTCCATCCTTGTCAGGAACCCAAAGCTCTAAAAGGTTGCAGCCAAAGTTCATAATCTTGGCCTGCATTCCATTCTCATTAACTAATGTGTAGGCAATAATGTCTTCGCCATTTTTGGTAACGCCGATCTTTTCTTTTTCCACGTTAAAACCCTCCCTATTATTAATCTAGAATCAAAGGAAAAACCTTATGAGATTCAATTATTTTAACCTTTTTTATATTAATTAAGAAATGCTTTAAATACAAGAGATAAAGCCAAAGAAAACAAGATTTACTAAAAAATTGGTAAAAGAAATGACATTACCCAAAAGATGTGATAAAAAAACACAAATTAAACATTATAATTAGCTAGAATAATGTAGGACAAATTTGCTCTAAAATGGGGATTTTTTCATGGATGTGATTGAAAAAAGTTTAGTTAAATATGTGGATCAAACCAGCGATGGTGGTTTTTGGTATGAGTATGTAGATGGAAAGTTTACTACATTAGATATTACGCCAAAGGCCTTAGCTTTGTTTGGCTATAATTCAAAGGAAGAATTTTTTAAAGAAAATAAGGACATTCAAAAAGTCATGAATCCCCTAGTGGAATCCAGTCATAAGGATCTTAAATACTTCATAGAATTCCATGAAAATATTAGTGATGAGCGTTTGTATGTCGACTCTGTGATAATGCCTAAAAGCGGTGAGCAACGCTATGGCACAATAATGATATGCAGAGGTGACATAGATACTGAATATAAAAGTAAAGGCAATATATTTAAGAGCATAATCATTATTTATAATGAAAATGAATCCATATTCAAGCAGTCTAGAGCATTGTTAGAAAGCATTAGCTCAGGCATTGTCATATTCAAAAAGCATAGTGATGGCAGATACAAATTAAACTTCTTAAACGACGGGGCCTTAAAGATTTTTAACGCCACAAGAGAAGAAGTGCAGCAAAATATAAATAGAGATATTCATGATTTTATATATGATGAAGATCACGATGTATTGGATGAATGTATTAGAGAAAGTGGTCGATGCATAGGAAATTATCGCGCTACCTACAGAGTACTTGATTCAAAGGGAAAGCCAGTGTGGGTAAAGTGCGAGCACAAGAAAATCACCATAGGCTTTGATGAATATCTTTATATTTTGTTTATGAACATCAGTAATTTGATGAGCGTTCAAAACGAGATGAAGATGACCAACGAAAAGCTGGAGGAGATTTTAAATGCCACACCAGTAGGTATTACTGTGTATGAAAAGGTTGGAGATGAGTATAAGCTTCTAACGATTAATAATACCCTGATTAATAGAATAAATTCATGCAATATTCGTCTTTTAGATGAGGATCGACCAATTGTAATAGAGGACTTTTATCATTTAGATAGCAGTAAATTGATAAAGATTGTGCACCCAGACGACAGGGACATAGTGCAAAACTCTGTACTGGAAGTGGCTAGAAGTGGACAAGCTGAGGTAACCTTTAGGTTGGATGTTGATAAAGATGTAGTGGACCATGATGTGTGGATTCATGGAAACATTATCAGGAAAAAGGGAAAGAATTACGAGAAGATAATCGCAGCCTACGAGGAAGTTACAAAGTTTATTATGATGGAGGAAAAGCTCAAAGATAGACAGGAGCAGATCCTCAATTTGATCTATAAGGATGCCCTTACAGGGGTTTTGAACCGCCGAAGCTACAACGAATTTATAGCAAGACGTGGAACAGACCGATTCATAAATACAGGTGTAGCCTTTATAGATTTAAATGGACTAAAAACCATCAATGATATTTATGGCCATGCAAAGGGCGATGAGGCGATAAAGCTGGCAGCTACAATTGCTATGCGTTTCTTTGAAGCGGATGAAATATATCGTCTCAGTGGTGACAACTTTGTAATCGTAAAAGAAAACATAGAACAGAAAATCTTTTATGATAAGATGCTAAAGCTATTAGATGAATTGGAAAAATATGATTTGGCATCCATTGGCTACAATTGGGACTATGAGGTAACGGAATTACTGAAAAACATCGACAAGGCAGAGCAGTCCATGAGAGTGGCAAAGCAGGAATATTATATTCACCACATGGATGATGTTTCAAAGCATAGACCACTTCATTTAAATGATCTTTTAAATGAAATTAAGAATAAAAGATATGTGGTTTATTTGCAGCCAAAGGCAATCTGTGAAAACACAAAGATTGTGGCGGCAGAAGCCCTAGTGCGTAGGGTAGAGGTAAATGGTAAGGTGGTTTCGCCAGAAAAATTTGTCCAGGCCCTAGAGCAGGAGAAGCTAATTTCCTATCTGGATTTCTATGTGTTAGAAGAGACTTGTAGAATCCTGCAAAGGTGGAACAAGCTGGGCAGAAGAGATTTCAAGATTTCTGTAAATATGAGCCGTATTACCCTGGCGGTGCCAGATTATATCAAAAAGATTGTCGCTATAACAAATCAGTTTGATATAGATAACAAGCAGATAGAATTTGAAATTACCGAATCTCACGAGGCCATGGATAAGCATTTTTTGAACACTCTTATTTTGAAATTGGCAAAGGAGGGCTACGGCATATCCTTGGATGATATGGGAAGTGAGTATTCATCAATTCTCATGCTGACCATGAAGGGTATTGATACAGTAAAAATCGACAGAAGTCTGGTGCTGCAGATGAATACAGACACAGGTCTTATGCTGATTAATCATATTATTAATATGTGCCATGATTTTGGTAAAATATGTATTGCAGAGGGTGTAGAGACTGACACAGATAGAGCTAAATTACTGATGCTGGGTTGTGATATGTATCAGGGATATCTGCTTTCCCCACCTATTGCTGTTTCTAAATTTGAAGAGCTACTAGAAAACAACTAAAATAATCCTATGAGTAAAGCAGAGCGAAGAAAGAAAACCAAGACCGAGCGGGTTCTTGGATTACTGAAGTTTCAAATTGCATTACTGATTATCCTAATAGCCGCAGTGGCGTATTATTATGTGGGGGGATATGCTTCACAAGTCTCAGACCTAAAGTCGGAGGCTTCTTCGCTTGTGAAACAATCCTCTCCAGAAACCTTTAGGCAGACAGAAACTAGCATCGTTTATGATGCAAATGGAGAGACTATATCTGTGCTTAAAGGGGAAAAAGATGTCTATTATCTCACCTACAATGAGATTCCAGCCTATGTAACTCAGGCGATTATTTCCATCGAGGACAAAAAATTTTATAAGCATAAGGGCGTTGATTACAAGGCCATTATTCGTGCTGCCATAGCCATGGTAAAAAATGGCGAAGCCACTCAGGGTGGTAGTACAATTACTCAGCAGCTGGCTAGAACCATGTACCTAAGCAATGAGAAAACCTGGCAGAGAAAGGTGGAGGAAATCTATATTGCAAGTGAGCTAGAGGAGCGATATTCAAAGGAAGATATTCTAGAGTTTTATTTAAATAATGTATATTTTGCCAATGGATATTATGGAATTCAGGCTGCAGCAAAGGGATATTTTAGTAAGGATGCCAGTGAGCTGACTCTCTCGGAAATCTGTTATCTACTGGCTATTCCAAACAGTCCTACCTATTATGATCCGGTGCTAAATCCCGACCATACCATGAAGCGTCGAAATATTATTCTAGGCTCCATGTACAAGGACAAAATCATTAGCGAGCAAACCTATAACAACGCTCTTGCCGAAGAAATCGTATTAAATAGACCTGATAGCATCAAGAATAATTATGTAGAAACCTACACCTATTATTGCGCCACACGTGTGCTCATGGAGATGGATGGGTTTGAATTCAAGACAGATTTTTCTACTACAAACGGTAGAAAGAGCTATGAAAAGCAGTATGCACAAAGCTATGACCAGTGGAACAGAACGCTTTTTACTGAAGGCTATAGAATCTATACATCTATTGACATGAATATGCAAAACCAGCTGCAGCAAACCATAGATGAAAATCTATCAGAGTTTCAGGATTTAAATGACGAGGGTATCTATGCCCTTCAGGGTGCAGCAGTTTCTATTGATAATGAAACAGGGCAGGTGGTGGCCATAGTAGGAGGGCGTACTCAGGACGTCAGCGGTTATACATTAAACCGAGCATTCCAAAGCTATAGACAGCCAGGCAGCTCGATTAAACCTCTTCTGGTATACACTCCACAGTTAGAGAGAGGCTACACTCCAGATACGATAGTATTCGATCAGCCTATAGAGGATGGCCCGGAAAATTCCAATGGAGCATACTCTGGTGAAATCACACTGCGCCAGGCGGTAATGTATTCCAAGAACACAATAGCCTGGCAATTATACGAGGAATTAACCCCACAGGTGGGAATGAAATATTTGAAAAACCTGGGATTTTCACAGCTGGTAGAGGAAGACTATGGAATGGCAGCATGTCTAGGTGGACTTACTGTGGGTGTCAGTCCATTAGAGATGGCCACAGGCTACGCCACTATAGAAAATGATGGCTACATGAGAAACCCAGGCTGCATAACAAAGATTACAGATGCAGATGGCAATATAATATATGAAGCAAAACCAGAAGAAATAGAAATTTATGAAGAAAATGCAACCAGAAACATGACAAGTATGTTAGAATCGGTTATAACTGACGGTACAGCAAAAGGTGCCGCGCTGACCGATATGCCATGCGCAGGAAAAACAGGCACCACAAATAGTAATAGAGATGGATGGTTCGTTGGATATACCAGATACTACACCACTAGTGTGTGGGTAGGCTATGATATTCCAAAGAAGGTGCCAGGCCTTACCGGGTCCTCATATCCTGCTAGAATATGGCAGCAATATATGGAAAATGTGCATGAAAATAAATCTTCGATTGACTTTTTGGCTCCGGTAGAATACATTGGTACTGATGATTTGGAATCGGTTCCAGAAGAGGAGTCAGTAGAAGGTGATGATGAATCTGAGGAATCAGATGTGGTAGAGGAAGCGCCAGTCCCAGAAGAGACAGAGACTTATCAGGTTATTACAGAGACCTTTGATGGTACAGAGGTACCTGAGGGAGCTATTCCTGAAAATGCAACTGACATTCAAATTACTACCACAACAGAATAGATTTGGAGGATTTATTTTAATGGCTAGTTATGGTTTTGGCCTAGATTTAGGCGGTACTACTTGTAAGTGCGGACTCTTCACTACAGACGGCGAGCTTGTGGAAAAGTGGGAGGTTGCTACAGATACTACTAATGGCGGCGTAAACATTTTAAAGAACCTTTCTCAGACTGTCCTTACAAAAATGGAAGAAAAGGGTATCGCTGCAGATGATGTCTGGGGAGTAGGAATTGGTATTCCTGGTCCTGTTTCAGATGACGGTGTAGTTAATAGATGCGTAAACTTAGGATGGGGCGTGTTCAATGTTGAACAGGAATTATCAGAGCTCCTCGGTGGTATAAAGGTAAAGGCTGGAAATGATGCAAACGTTGCAGCGCTCGGCGAGGCATGGATGGGTGCAGCCAGAGAATATTCTAGCTCAGTAATGGTTACACTTGGTACTGGTGTAGGCGGTGGTGTTATCATCAACGATAGCATTATCTGTGGTACAGCTGGTGCAGCAGGTGAAATCGGACACATCAGAGTAAACTATACAGAGGAAAGCACATGCGGATGCGGAAATCGCGGATGTCTTGAGCAGTACTGCTCAGCTACAGGAATCGCTCGTCTTGCAAAGATTAGACTTGCTACAAACGACGATGAGAGTAGTCTTCGTGATATCGAGCCACTTGATGCAAAGGCTGTATTTGACGAGGCAAAGAAGGGTGATGTAGTAGCAAAGGAAATTGCTAGACGTGCTTGCGAGTATCTCGCACAGGGACTTCAGGTTATTTCATGTGTTATGAACCCAGAAGCATTCGTTATCGGCGGTGGTGTTTCAAAGGCTGGTCAGTACCTTATCGATGAGGTAGAGTACAGATTCAATCAGCTTGCATTCCACGGATGCCGCAACACAAAGATTGTTCTTGCCACACTTGGCAATGACGCTGGTATCTACGGTGCAATGAAGCTTATCCTTTAATATTTTTAGACGTAAAAAGCCCTATGCTTTCGCATAGGGCTTTGTTAGTTCAATATTATTTTTTAATAATACCAGCATAACCACTTTCAACAATGGTGCATGCCTGCTGTACTAATACATCATAAGAAATCTCTTTTCCACCCTTGAGCCAGTCACGATAAATAAATGTGATAGCGATTGTGTAAGAACGTACAATAGATGGGTATTCTACACGATCAAAGAATTTCTTAAATGGTGCACTGTGAAGGACAGCATCTGTTACAGACTCATAGAAGAATGAGTAATGGTCATCACAAAGAAGCTTCTGCTGTACTTCGTTGCAATCCTCTAGATAACCATAAAAATTCTTTATACATCCAGCTAAATCGAAGTTTTCAGCGTTAGTTCCGACTTTTTCAAGAATATCAGAAACAATTTCTTCTTCAATTTCAGAAACAAGATCATCTAATGAAGAATAATGTAAGTAAAATGTCTTACGATTTATGCCTGCGCGCTCAGTAAGCTCCGTGATAGAAATCTCATTATAGTTGGATTCTAATACAAGCTCAAAAAAAGCTTTTCTGATCGATGCAATAGTTCTACGAACTCTAAGATCTTTACTTCTTTCTCTCATATTTTTACTCCTTTTATCAATTTATGCTCTCCCCAGAACGCTGTGGTTTAGGCCACAAACACGCAATAGAATATCATACCGATACCTCTTTGTCTACTATACCACGCGAAAATTCGGTTGTGGAATTTTTAATAGAATTTTAATAAATTGTTTGTTGCTTGGTCACATTTAGGAGAGTATAATATGCATTGTTCGGATACGGACAATCCGAATCCGAACAATCCTACAAAGGCTATTTATATTAAAGAAAGAATAGGATTAAAGAAAGGAGAGATATGGCGAGTAAAGAGTTTGACGATCGTACTCATTTAGCATTCCTATTTGAATGCGCGTCTAGAGAAATCCGAAAAGCTGTTATGCGTAGCGTTCATGAGGAAGTAGGCGAGAAATACGCATTAAAGCATGGATGGATGCTAGGCTATTTGGAGCGTCAAAAGGAGCCTGTTTTTCCAAAGGATTTAGAGAAGACATTTCACTTTCCAAAGTCAACTTTGGCAGACATGCTGCAATCCTTGGACAAATGTGGGTTAATCACAAAGGTTTCAGTTGATGGAGATGCTCGAAAAAAGCAGATTATAGTGACTGAAAAGGGAAAAGAATGGAACACCTTTATGGAGAATAAAATCATGGAGGCGGAGGATTATATCACAGCAGATATATCTGATGAACAGTTCCACGAGGTTGTACAAGTTATGGAAAAAATGGTGGAAAATGCTATAAAATACAAATCCTACATAGAACTTAACAAGGAGGACTAATCAATTGGTAAAGAAGATAGCTAATGAAATAAAAGACTATACATTACCAGCCGTGCTTACTCCGGTATTTATGATCCTAGAGGTTGCAATGGAAATGTTCATTCCGCTACTTATCGCAGATCTGGTCGATAAGGGAATTTCCGTTGGAAATATGCACGAAGTTTATGCAATTGGCGCACAGATGATTGTATGCGCAGTAATTGGTTTATTTGGCGGAATTATGGGAGGTGTCCTCGGTAGTAAGGCTTCAGCCGGACTAGCAAAGAACCTTCGTAGAAAAATGTTTGAAAACATTCAGACATTCTCATTTGAAAATATTGACAAGTATTCAACAGCAGGTCTTGTAACACGTCTTACAACTGATGTTACAAACGTTCAGAATGCTTTTATCATGATTCTCAGAATGGGATTCAGAGCTCCAGTTACAGTTATCGTTGCCATGATTCTTTCATTCAGAATCAATGCTAGACTTGCATCAATATTCTTGATTGCTATGATTGTTATTCTTGCATTCATGTTACTTGTTATGGCAAAGACACGTAGCTTATTCGAAACATTGATGAAGAGATATGATGACTTAAACGCATCTGTTCAGGAGAATGTTACAGGCATCAGAGTTGTAAAGGCTTATGTACGTGAGATATTTGAAAAATCAAAGTTTATAAAGGGAAGCCAGGGTATCTACGAGGCAGCGACCTCAGCTGAAAAGCTCATTGCCCTTACAACACCAGTTATGAACTTTGTAGTTTACACATGTATTATTCTTATCAGCTGGCTTGGTGCACATTTCATCGTATTAGATGGCACACTTACAACTGGTGAGCTTGTTTCATTATTCTCATATTGTATGAACATTCTTATGTCACTTATGTTCTTCGCTATGATTTTTGTAATGATCACTATGTCAGTAGCCAGTGTTCGTCGTATTGCAGAGGTTCTCGACGAAGAGACAACTATCAAGAATGGTCCAAACCCAATATACGAAGTAGCTGATGGTTCTATTAGCTTCAAGGATGTTGTGTTTGGTTACAACAAGACAGCAGAGCGCCCAGTACTTGACCACATCAATATTGATATAAAGTCTGGTGAGACAATCGGTGTACTCGGTGGTACAGGTTCTGCTAAATCAACACTCGTATCTATGATTTCTCGTCTATATGATGTAGATGAGGGTGAGGTACTTGTTGGTGGCGTAAACGTAAAGGACTACGATGTAGAAACTATCAGAAATGAGGTTTCTGTAGTATTACAGAACAACGTACTCTTCTCAGGAACAATAGCAGAAAACCTTCGTTGGGGCGATAAAAACGCCACTGATGAAGAGGTCAGACATGCCGCAAAGCTTGCCTGCGCAGACGAGTTCATCGAGAAGTTCCCACAGGGATATGACACATACATTGAGCAGGGTGGTACAAATGTATCTGGTGGACAGCGTCAGAGATTATGTATCGCTAGAGCTTTATTAAAGAAACCAAAGATTCTTATTTTGGATGATAGTACATCAGCTGTTGATACAGCTACAGATGCAAATATCCGCCGTGCTTTCCGCGAGGAAATCCCAGGCACTACAAAGCTTATCATTGCACAGCGTATTTCTTCAGTTATGGATGCTGACAGAATCATCGTTATGGATGATGGCAAGGTAAACGACTTTGGTACACATGAAGAGCTAATGGCTAGAAATGAGATTTATAAAGAAGTCTACGAGCAGCAGACAGGTGCCGGCAGCGGTGACTTCGATAAAACAGAGGAAGGAGGCGAGAACTAATGGCTAGAGGACCACAACCAGGAGCAGTATCTGCTCTTACAAAAGAACAAAAGGCCGCTAGACGAGGTGTTCTTGGCCGCCTTATGAAATACATAGGACAGAGATACACAGCTCAGATAATCGTTGTTGTTATCTGTATCTTCATCTCAGTAATATGTAATGCAAAGGGTACAGCATTTATGCAGAGCCTTATTGATGATTACATTGTTCCTATGGTTAATTCAGGAAGCAAAGACTTTGGACCACTTGCTGGTGCCATTGGACAGCTTATCGCTTTCTATGCTGTAGGTATTGCAGCGACATTTGCTTTCAACTGGATCATGATTTTCGTAGGTCAGGGAACACTTCGTGATTTACGAAATGAAATGTTCGAAAAGATGGAAGATCTTCCTATTAGATATTTCGATACACACGCCCATGGTGATGTAATGTCGATTTACACAAACGATATTGATACTTTGAGACAGATGATTTCTCAGAGTTTCCCACAGATTCTTAATAGTGCTGTTACTATTGTTACTGTATTTGTATACATGCTTATGCTTTCTGGCCCACTTACAGCAGTGACTATTGGTATGGTACTTGTTATCACTCTTACCACTAGATTCCTTGCTGGTACATCAGGAAAGTATTTCCGCAAGCAGCAGAAAGCTCTTGGTGCAGTAAACGGTAACATCGAAGAAATCATGAATGGTCAGAAGGTTGTAAAGGTATTCTGTCACGAGGAAGAGGTTATGGAAAAGTTCAATGAGCTCAACGAAAACCTCTACGACAATGCTTATAGAGCTAACAGACTTGCCAATATTCTTGGACCTATCAATGCACAGCTAGGTAATGTAAACTACGTTATTTGTGCCATCGTAGGTGGTACACTTGCAATCAATGGATGGACAGGACTTACACTTGGTGCTCTTGTTTCATTCTTACAGTTTACTCGTTCATTTATCATGCCTATCATGCAGGTATCACAGCAGTTCCAGTCAATCATACTTGCTATGGCTGGTGCCGAGCGTGTATTCGGTCTCATTGACGAAGAGCCTGAGACAGATGAGGGTTACGTAACACTTGTAAATGCTTGCGAAAAGAATGGCGAGCTTACAGAGTGCGAAGAGCGTACAGGTATGTGGGCTTGGAAGCATTTCCACAAGGCAGAAGGTACTACAACATACCAGAAGCTCGAGGGAGATATTGTATTTGATGATGTTGACTTTGCTTACAACCCAGACAAGACAGTACTTCACAACATCAAGCTATTTGCTACACCAGGTCAGAAGATTGCCTTTGTTGGTGCAACAGGTGCAGGAAAGACAACTATCACAAACCTTATTAATAGATTTTATGATATTGCTGATGGAAAGATCAGATATGATGGAATCAATGTAAACAAGATCAAGAAGGCCGACCTACGTCGTTCACTTGGTATCGTATTACAGGATACTCACTTGTTTACAGGTACTATCGCAGATAACATTCGCTATGGAAAGCTAAATGCTTCTATGGATGAAGTTATTGCAGCAGCAAAGCTTGCTAACGCTGACGGATTTATCCGCAGATTACCAAAGGGTTACGACACAGTAATCACAGGTGACGGCGGCAATCTTTCACAGGGACAGCGCCAGCTCCTTGCTATCGCACGAGCTGCAATTGCAGATCCTCCAGTACTTATCCTTGATGAAGCTACTTCATCTATCGATACTCGTACAGAGAAGATTGTACAGGATGGTATGGACAAGCTTATGCATGGCCGTACAACATTCGTCATCGCCCACAGACTTTCAACTATCCGCAACAGTGATTGTATCATGGTCCTTGACCAGGGTCGCATCATAGAGCGTGGTAGCCACGAAGAACTCATTACTGAGGGTGGCAAGTACTATCAGTTATATACAGGAAAGATTCAGAACGCGTAGATTTCTGCAGGAACGTAACCGCTTTCTAGCAGGAAGCTGCAGTAATAATAGAGCTCCAGGCCCCAGCCTGGAGTTTTTTTTTGTGTGGAAAGGGTTGGAGAGCGGGTTATTGGAAGAGGATCCCCCTGCAAATTGGAGAAATAAAGATTTTACAGGAGACAGTAGAGAATTAAGGGAAAGTGAAATCTTGAATGTCCCTGTAAAACCAATAAAAAGAATAAAATGCAGGGGTGAAATGAATACAAATAAGATAACGGATTGTTCTTTTTCCCCTGTGAAATAAAGATAATAAGGGATTTGCAGGGGCAAAAATAAGAATTGCAAGAAGTATAAAAGCGAGAATGCCCCTGCAAAGAAAAGAAAGCAATGAATCTACAGGGTGAAAAGCAAGGGTGGGTGATATAAATAGAGCAAGAATACCCCTGTAGATTCAAAGAAATAAAGAAATACAGGGAAAATTATCAAAACAAGAAAAATAGAAATAAAAATATCCACCTGTAAATCTACAATAATAAAGAATCCACAGGGGAAATAGCCAGGAGAGATCATAGGAACAAGTAATAATAGAGCTCCAGGCCCCAGGCCTGGAGTTTTTTTGTGTGGAAAGGGTTGGAGAACGGGTTATTGTAGAAAAAAGAATAGTTATTCGGAGACATATATGTATGTAAGATAATAATTCCACAGGAATAATGAAGTGGGTTGACGGTTGATGGGAATTATTATAGATTCTATGAGTATTTATTCTATTATTCTATTTTTATTTCCCATTTTTTAGATTTTATACAGTAAAACCAGGGATATTTTCGTTCCTGGCTGGTACTGATTCATGTTTAAGGAAAATAAAAACCTAAAACATGAAAAAGAGAAAGAGCAAATCATGTTTAGAGAAAATAAAATTCTAGAACATGAAAAAGAAAAAGCCCAAATCATGTTAAAGAAAAATAAAATTCTAAAACATGAAAAAGAGAAAGCCCAAATCATGTTTAGAGAAAATAAAACTCAAAAACATGAAAAAGAGGAAGCCCAAATCATGTTTAAGGAAAATAAAAACCTAAAACATGAAAAAGAGAAAGAGCAAATCATGTTTCGAGAAAATAAAATTCAAAAACATGAAAAAAAGAAAGAGCAAATCATGTTTAAGGAAAATAAAATTCAAAAACATGAAAAAGAGAAAGAGCAAATCATGTTTCGAGAAAATAAAATTCAAAAACATGAAAAAGAGAAAGCCCAAATCATGTTTAAGGAAAATAAAAATCTAAAACATGAAAAAGAGAAAGAGCAAATCATGTTTCGAGAAAATAAAACTCAAAAACATGAAAAAGAGAAAGAGCAAATCATGTTTCGAGAAAATAAAATTCAAAAACATGAAAAAGAGAAAGCCCAAATCATGTTTAGAGAAAATAAAAACCTAAAACATGAAAAATGAAATCGTAAATACCATGAAAATAGGTTTATCTATTTTCATGTCCTGCAAAGCAGGATTATTGCTGACAATTTCATTGTTTGGTCAGCAATAAGTCATAGTTTTTAGGAGTGAGTTATTGAAAACAAAGATTTTTATTAAAGAGAAGGAAATGATAAAAAGTTCCTTAATAGAGTTAGAAAAGCAGAAAAAGCTAAATGAAGAAAAATTAGAGAAAGAATATGAAGATAATCTAGGCATTTATAAGGTTTGGACCGTGCCTCAAAAAGATAAGTACATTTATTATAAAAAAGAAGAAAATAAAAGGACATATATAAAGCAAAGCGAGCTACCAAAGGCTAGCGTAATTGTGCAAAACGAATATTTACATAGATTGGAAAAGGTAATAAAAAAACAGGAAAAATTAATAGACAATTTTTTGGAGAGCTATTGTTCGGACTGTGAGACAGAAGCTTTGAATAAAATGTCTGAAGGAAAAAGATTCTTAGTCAAAAGAATATCGGATACAGATGAACAGTTTATTGCTAAATGGACAGAAAAGCACTCAGGAATGCAAAACGGGTATCCCCAGAAAGGAACTTTTAAAACACAACAAGGTGAAATGGTTAGATCCAAATCAGAAAAAATCATAGCAGATTTACTATATCAAAAAGGTATACCATATCAGTATGAGCCGGAGTTGATGCTGGGGAATAGGCGGGTTTATCCGGATTTTGTTGTGTTGAATTTAAAGGAGCGAAAGACAATCTATTGGGAGCATCTAGGAAGAGGCGATGATGAGGAATACGCATCGACAAACCTTTATAAGATACATCAGTATGAAACTAATGGATATCTGCAAGGGGACAATTTGATAGTGACACGAGAATTTAGAGATATGCCTTTGAATATAGAGCTGATAATGAAAAAATTGGAGCTATATGATTTGATATAGATTAATTTAATCTGAAAGATATCAGATAATAATGATGACAGACAAAAAGAAATCAGAATAGTTTATTTATGAATCAACCAAATAGCGCTAGGCAAATAAAAGAATTATTAGCATTTTATAAAGAATTAACGAGGTAAATGTATACATTAAATAAGGTAGATACGCCGCAAGAAGGAGAATTAAAAAAATAGTTAAAATCCTTTGCTGATTCATATTTAATTATTTGATACTTAGAAGTAATGACTTCTTGTGGGCCACTTAAGGAAAAAGCCCACAAGAACTTGGCTTTGCCAAGCAACATTTTCTTTCAGAAAATATTGGTCTGTGTCCGGTTCTTGATTTTCTGAGGAAAATCAAAAACCTATACATTTGGGAATAGATTTAAATGCTAGAAATGTGATATAAAACAATTTTCATGTCATATTAACCGTTACAAACAATAACAATACATCTCGTATTTCACAAATAGGACATGCAAACTATGGTATAATAAGTAATGACTTCTTGTGGGCCACTTAAGGAAAAAGCCCACAAGAACTTGGCTTTGCCAAGCAACATTTTCTTTCAGAAAATATTGGTCTGTGTCCGGTTCTTGATTTTCTGAGGAAAATCAAAAACCTATGACTTCTTGCTGATCAAACAATGAAATTGTCAGCAATAATCCTGCTTCGCAGGACATGAAAATAGTAACCAATATCAACGATTATAAACACAAAGATCGCGGGGAGATATTAAAAAAATGGATATAAAGACGATAAAAAAGGAGAGATTAATGTCAACAGACGAAAAGATAGCTAGCGTTAGTGCATCATTTGCCATGGAAGATATGATTCTCACACCTGAGGAAATAGAGCGTGGAAGAATGATTATCGAACAGGAAATAGATGTGGAGGACGTAGTTAGAGAAATCAAATCACGTTACGTTTCCGCAGTATAATAATTGGATACAAATCTATAAGTAAAGATGTAGGATAAAAATTATGATGGATGAATATTACCGTTATGAGTATGAAGATAACGGTCAGTACTGTTATCCTCACACCCATGTGCTGAAAAACAAACTTGATATTAGGGACAAGGATGAGCTGTTCAAGGTGGAACAGGAGCTCTCCAGTGCCAGATATTTTGAAATCAGCCAGCGCCCAATTCCTGGCGATTTTTCCTTGGACCATCTTTGTGCAATTCACAGATATATGTTCCAGGATATATATGAATGGGCAGGACAAATCCGCACAGTTGATATTTCAAAAGGCACCATCTTTTGCCTGACTCAATTCATTGAAATCGAATTTAAAAAAGTGCAGGACTGGATCATCGCCAACAATTACCTAAAGGATGTGAGCGATAAAAAGGAAATGGCTAAAAAGCTGGCGTACCTCATTGGCGAGATAAATATGATCCATCCTTTCCGTGAAGGCAATGGTCGCGCCCAGCGTGTATTTATTGAATATGTATGCATGAACAGCGGATATTTCGACATAGATTTTTCTAAAACCACAAAGAACGACATGATATTAGCCAGCAAAGAAAGCGCTATCCTAAATTATGGGCCTTTCGAGCAGCTATTATATAAATGCCTCGTTGATAAATCGTAAATATTATGAAAACATAGCAATAGATTTTCATAGTATTTACGATTTTTTTGATGAAAAACAAGATATTGTTATCTGATTTGTAATGAGATATTTCACCAGCAATTAACATTTCTAATTCCAACATTTACACCCCCTAATTAAGATAATGTCTCCAAAAGAACATTCACTTTACAACTTCACTAATAGTTCACAGAAAAACCCATAAAAGTACGTAAAATCGGGGGTTAAACCGTCCGATAATGAAATTGTAATACTATAATTATGTCTATTTTTTGCGCAAATTTTGTTGGCCAAATAGCTGGCAAAAGCAGCAAAACAACACGTTTAAAAGGGTTTCTGATGTAAAGGGGATTGGCTTATGAGAGACATCAAAGAATTAAACAAAAGATTATTATCATTATCATTAGTACTGCTTATGCTTATGGCAATGGTAGGAAATGATGTGTATGTGGCAGCCACGGCAGAGGAAGTGGTGGCGGAGGCCAGTGCAGAAGGTGGCGGAGAAGAATCCGGTACCGTGGATAATGCTGCGCCAGCACAGGAATCGGCGCCAGCGGCCGAGCCAGCCAGCACACCATCAGATGCAGGAGCTTCTAATAATATAGAAGGAACAGGCGGTTCTGACCAGTCTGTAGATCAGCCAGCAACCACAGATGTAGACGGCCAGTCTGCAGATCAGCCAGCTACAGCTGAAGAGGGTCAGCCAACAAATACAGAAGGTCAGTCTACAGATCAGACAACAACAAACGTAGAGGGCCAGCCAACAGATCCAGCAAGCGAAATAACAGAAAACCCAACAAATACAGAAACAACCTCAGAATCAGAAAAACCATCAGATACAGAAGATACTCATACAGCAGGCGAGACTTACTATGAAATTATTACAAACGAGGACGGAACCCAGACAAAGGTAGTTTACGAATATGTAACAGATGAAGAGACAGGCGAATTAATTGCTGTTGAAAAAGAGCGAGTTGACGGAAATTTTGATGAAAATGGTGACCCAGTAGTAGAAGAGGAGGAAGCCGAAGAAGAAACTCATGAAGAGGGAGAAACCTACTTCGAAATCATCGAAAACGAAGACGGAACTCAGACAAAAATCATATATGAGTATGTTCTCGATGAGGAAACAGGTAAGTTAATCGCAGTTGAAAAGGAAAGAATCACAGGCACATTCGATGCCGATGGCAATCTAATAGAGGAAGAGTGCGAGCATGAGTACGAGTACGTCAGCAACGGCGACGGCACTCATGTTAAGAGATGCATACATTGCGGTGAGGAAATCACAGAGGAGTGTACATTAGATGAAGATGGTGTATGTACACACTGTGGTTATGAGGACGAGCGCCTGGTTTACCAGGAATTCACAAGAACCTTCTACGGCACAAAGGTCGTAGTTTCTGGTATGATGCCACGCGGCGCCACAGTAGATATTCTCTACGTGGGCACAAAGGCAATGGAAGAGGTTGTAAATAACAATCTCGAAGAGGGCGCATTTGTAGCCACAGCTGCATACAATATCAATATTTATCGCCGTAGTGGAGAGAAGTATCAACCACAGGACGATGGAAACACTGTAAAGGTATCCTTCCTGGGATTGGAGGAGTTAGAAGACAAGGATGAAGAAGAAGTAACTGTATATCGAATTGAAGAAGACTACACAATAACAGAAATGGAGTCTGAGATTGTAGGCGAAGATGTTTATTTCGATGCAGAGCACTTTACTACATATGTTACAGGTACATATAATTCTTCAAATTGGGTAACTTTGTCACCAATTCAGAAATTTGCAACAATCCAGACTGCAGTTGCAGATAAATATACTCGCGTATTAAAGGCAAAGTTCGATGTCAAAATGGAAGCAAATGTAAGCTATACGTTCACAGCTTCTGTATATAAATCATTGACAAGTAGTAGTACTGATCCAACAAAAGGTACATTGGTTTCTCAAAAGACAATAACAATAGATGCATCTACATCTAGTCAGACAACGGCTGTTGAAATTCCGTTTGATGTAGATGATGCTGGATATATTTCTGGTGGAGAAACTTATTCTATAGTTGTATCAACCACGAATGATGAAGTGGAAATCGGATTTGGTACACAACACGGAACTACATATAATGCACCAACATATATGATAGGTGTAACAGGAGCATGGGAGTCTGCTTCTGCTTATAATGAAATTTTTTATATAGTATCTGGTGATACGGTAGAAATTACAGATAAGACAACAGATTCGTATGTTATTGATTCTATAAGTGCAACAACTGCTGAAGCAGATAGTAGCGGCTATTATCATCTTGGAAAAGGTGATACAGAAACATTTACTGCAAAAATTTTAGATGGCAATGGAAATGAAGTTGATAGAACAGTTACATGGTCAATCGTTGAAAATACAAGTACTGTGGCAACTATTGATTCTGCAACAGGAAAATTAACTGCAGTAGGACCAGGTTCTGTTACAGTACGTGCAAGCTACGTAAATGCGACTACTACTTCAACAAAGGATGTAACAGTTTATGTACTTAGTTTTACTATTGCTGAATGGGATCCAGATAGTACTGATGCTCAACCTACAATTAGCTATACCGGCAAAGAGGTACAGCCAACAGTAAAGGCGTACTCTGCATCAGGAACAGAGGCTACTGTAACAATAACTAAATGGGATAATAATACAAATGTAAGTACAAGTACTAGCAAAGCAAGCGTAACTATTTCTCAAACAGTAAACACAAAGACATATACATACACTAGAAGTTTTACTATTTCGCCAATTACTTTAACAGTAGATGCTTTTGCTAGCGCTGATTTAACAGTGTCTAATAGTACAATAACTAGCATCACCGGTATAACGGCAATTTCTGGAGTAACACCAGTATTTAATACAGATTTTGTAGTTAATAGTTTTACATCTTCTGCTGAATCTACAGGAATAACATATGTTGTAAACCTTTCTGGTACAGGAAACTTTACAGGTGATGTTACATGGACCAAATTAAAAAAAGGTTTAGATATAAGTGACTTATATAGCGTCAGTCTGACCAGCAAGGGTAATAATTTTAAGGATGAGGAATATACAGCTTTAGAAAAAACACTAACGGTAGATTCTTCAAATAATAATTCTTGGCTTGAAGTAGCATTTACAGATAGTGATGGTCAGGTAGTTACTGATGTAATTAACAAGGATACAGCTGATTATATAATCACAGATAAGGGTGGTACAGAAAAAAGTGCTATAACAGCTGGCGAAAAAACAATAACATTTACTATGAAAGATAATAAGGGTTATACTGGAAGTCTTTCAGTCAATTTTACAATTCAAAAAGCCAGTATGTCTTCTACAACAATAAAATGGAAACATAATGGTGTAGATGGCAATTACCAGTTTGACCATACTGGAGAAAAAATTGAGCCAGTTGCCGGTACTGATTTTGACGTTTATATAGGAGATGAAAAATTAACCGCAGATACGGATTATACAACAGATACGGATTATACAACAGAACCGGATTATACAACAAGCTATATAGGAGATAGAACAGAAACAACAGATAGTCCAGAAGTACGCGTAACAGGTGCTGGCAATAATTTTGATTCAAGCACCTACAAACAGTCCGCATATAAAATTATTCCATGTTATAAAAATGATTTGGTTATACGTATTACGGACGGTTCGAATTATGATGGAACAAGTTCAAATGGTTATGCAACTGGATATACAACCTACTATAATCCAAATATGACCAGCAAGTATTTTGCAACAACGGACAGTAAATATGATTCTACTGATGCAACACCTACAATCAAGGTGTTTGTTCCTAATGCAACAATAGTTGAAGGAACTGATTACGAAATTGGTATTTATGATGATGCAGAATGCACTAAGACTTTAACTAATGATGTCACAAGTGGAACAACAAAATATATTAAGGTTACAGGTCTGAATACGTATGCAGGTATAGACAAGGTTGCCACATATACTGTTGAACGCTTACCATTAAGCAATGTTACAGTTACTATTAGTTCAAGTATTTCAAAGACATTTGATGGAACAGAGCAGAAATTAACAACAGGTACATCTACCTCCTCTTCATCAGCAGATATTACATTAAAATATGGAGCAACTGTACTATCAGAAGGCACAGATTATGAAATAACATATTCAGATAATACTAACGCAGGAACAGCAACATACACAATTACAGGTCTAGGTAATTATAAGGGCACTTTAAGTGGAGACAAATATCAATTTACTATAAATCAAGCAAGCATAGCTTCAGGTAATTCGGATAATGTAGTAGTAGGTCTTGTTGAAAATAAGACATATACATACACAGGTAAGGTCATTACACCAGCTGTGAAGGTTTCTATAACAGATGGAACAAATACTACATATTCTGAAACTATAGACCCTTCAGCCAGTGATACTTTGTACAATGATAATTTCTCTGTAACTTATGAGCAGAATCCTGCACCTGGAGAAAGAACCATTACAATAAGTGCGACATCCAACGGCAATTTAAAGGATGATGTTGTAGTTAAATTTACAATAGCAAGTAATACATCTGGATATTCAATTAATGTGACAGGTGAAAATGGCGTAAATACGGCTATTGTACAATCAACACCTACAAGTGCAGACTCTAGTGGAAATTACGAATATGTATATTATCTAGATGATACATTTATCACACATTATAAGGGCTCAGGTATAAAGCAAAGCTGTGCTGTTACGGTATATGATAGCGAAGGAAATGAGCTTACAAGAAATAAAGATTATACATTATCATATGTTAACTCTACAGAAGCAAATATTAGTGGAGATTGGAGTAAAGATTCTTCTCCATACATTTACATTAAAGGATATGGATCATATGCGCATAATAATGCAGTCGTATATTTCAAGATTCAGCCTGTAGATATTAGTAATGTTACAGTAGTTGAGGCAGATAATACTTCATTAGATGATGAATATCAAAAAAATTATGATTCTGGCAATGATGTAAAATTATCACTTACCTTAACATATGTAAATGGATCAACAACCACAACACTTACTGAGGAAGACTATACAGTAGATTATTCAAGCAATACCAGTATAGGAACTGCAGGTAAAAAAACAGTAAAAATTGCTGGAACAGGTAATTTTACAGGAGAAATATCAAAGACATACTATGTTGGTAAAGATATTTCAAGTGCATTAGTTACTATAAGTCCATATAACGGACGAGATTATTTGATAGATACTGAGTCAACATATTTTAAAGCTAATGCAACAAATACCACTACTGATACTAGTAGATGGTCAATTCCTTGGAGAGGAAACGCAAGCGGAATAGGCCAAGCACCTATAATTGGTTTCACAGTGGGCAGTACGGGATTATCCGAAAATACTGATTATGAAGTAACAAGTATCGAAACCACACTAACAGGTGACAATGCGTATGATGCAAGACTAAAGACAGATGCTGCAAAATCAAGTACAGATTATAATAAAGTAAATTATACAATTACTGGTATGGGAGGCTATTATGGAACGGCCACAGTATATTATCAGATAATACCTGTATCAATTTCTGATAGTGCAACCAATAGCAGAATTAGAACTGCAGGAAATAGAACAATGTATTATACAGGTGATAGTTTATATGCTACTCCAGAGCTGTATTATTATCCTGCTACAGTTACGTTACCAAGTACATCAACAGATGGTGCATATAATCTGACTTCTAGCGATTTCACACCTGAAAATGCGTTGGTTGGCACTGATGTTGTTTCAAGTAAGTCCAATACATTTGCTGGCGTAGGAAACTTTACGGATAGCATAACAATTGTAAGGGAGATTGTTCCTGGATATGTAAAGGTATACTATGCGGATGCGTCAGACAGTAACAATTTGTTGATTGATACAAGTAGCTCTACTTATACAGCTGCAATTACGCAGGAAACATTTATTTTTGATGGTACAGCTAAAGAACCAGCATTAGTAGTGACTGATATGTCAGGAAATGATATTACTAGCAGCAAATGCACAATAAGTTACACAAGTAATACTAATCCTGGAACGGCAACTATAAACATCAAGATAACTGGGGATAACTATGAGGACAATAGCAAGAATTTAACAGTAACCTTCACTATAGCCACAAATTCTATAAAAGATTTTACTGCAACATTCTCAGATGACTATGAATATATTGCATCTGTAATTGATCCTACACAGATAAAGAGCGATGTTGAATCATCAGCCAAAACATTAAAACTTGCAACAGGAACAAGTTCATCAAGCACTACATTAACTTATGGAATAGACTATGAAATTGTAACAGATAAAACAGCCACAGATTCCATAGCTGGCACAACTGTTTTGGCTGCAATACAGGCTCAGGAAAATGACACTAGTATTACAGAAATATATGGTGCTAACAAAGCACCTTCATATGGTGATAATACAAACTGGTTCTGGTTACACGGAATAGGATCATATAGTGGTTATAAAAAGGTAACATTTAACATTATTTTGAAATTAAATTCATCATATGCAAATGTAACCATGGATGCAAAATATACAAAAAACACTACAAGTGCTACTTATGGATGCTATGAATTGTATCCATCAGGTGATCCTACTACGACATATACTCCAATAATTAAGTATAAGGAAAACCAAGGAGATTTAACCTATAGCCAAACATTGGCAAATCCTTTAAATCATACAACAGTTACAAGAGCGCGAGAAGGACTTCCAGGTCCTGATGCGGATATCACAGTAACAGCCAAAGAAAATAGTGCATGTTCAGGCACTGTTACAGGAGTGACCTATACCAATGGAAATCCGGTATGCTTCCTTGTTGATGTAAGTACATATACTTCACTTACATTAGCGGGTGGCACAGTCGTCAATGACGACAAAGTCTATGACTATACAGGAAGCAATATTACAGTAGATTTTTCTGAATTAAAGAGTGCGGGTGCTATACAGGCTACAACTACTACTGATGGTGCAGCAGGCGCTGGAGATTACATTATTACATATAGTGGTAGCGGATCTGTGCCAAAGGATGTTGGTCTATGGTATGCAGTATTAAAACCAGGCACGGGAAGTAGATATTTTATAGAAAATAGTAATACATCAGGTACTAATTACCCATTTTATATTAGATACAACCTAAGTAATGCAACTATGAAGTTTATAGATGGGTCTGGTCAGAGTGTTACGGAATTGCCATACACAGGTTCCGAAATAACAGTACCAGCACAAATAACTGTTACAGACTCGTCACAAACTTCAGGTAAGACAATTATTTACAATTCGTCAATAACTGATTATGTAACTATTTCACCAGCAACAGTTACATTGATGGACGACTATACGATTACAGCAAAGCCAAAGGATAAAACAACAGTATATGGATCACTTTCAGCATCATTAAAGGTTGCGGGAATTTCACTTGAAAATGCAACAGTTACATTAAGTGGAACAAAATTTGATTATACTGGATCAGAGATTAAACCTACAGTGACAGTTACTGTATCAGGTAGGTCTGACTCATTGCGTGAAAATACAGACTATACAGTATCATACACAAACAATGTTGATGCTGGCACTGCCACAGTTACTGTGGAAGGTATAAATGCATATTCAGGTGAAAAGACTGCTGAATTCACAATTAATCAGGTTGCAATAACAGCATCAATGATTACTGTAGGAGAAGCAATTTATGCAGGATATGGCGTAGAGGTTAAACCTACAATCACTGTAAAAAATGGTACACATACTTTAACTGAGGGTGTAGATTATACTACTCCTGTATATACTAACAATGCATCAGGTGTATCTACAAATGGATCTGTAACTATATCTGCTGTAGATAACGGTAATTACACAGGCACTAATATTTCAAAGGAATTTACCATTAGCCAGCTGGATTTACGTAGTTCAACAATTACAATCAATCCAACAACTACAGAGTATACAGGAAAGACAATTGATCCATACGATATTATTACTGTAACAGTAAATGGTACTACCCCTTTAAGATCAATGAAAAAATATTCGGATGGATATGACTACACGATTAAGGTATTAAATGCAGCAGGAAGTACTTCCACATTAAAAGAGATAGGACAATATACTATACAAATAGTTGGAGCAAATAACTGTATACAGACAAACTCTGTAATCTTTAAGGTGACACCGCGTTCATTATCAAATAATTTCCACTATTACTATAGTAAGACAGAGCTTAAGTATAAACCGGGTAATTGGGAAGATTATTATGTAACAGCTGATACAAGATATGTAATTTCAACTGATACAGAGGGCTTAAAAATATATTTATCAGACGTTACAGAAGTAAATAGTACAGACAATCCAACAAATATTCCAACACTAGTTATTGAGGATTTGAAGATAGCAGGTACAAGTACTACTCATAAGGTGCTGGAAGAGGGTACAGATTATGAGATTAGTCTTACTAACAACTCGGCTGCTGGCACAGGCGCATGGAATAGAGATGGTTCTGACACAGTTAACGCAACTGTAGCAGATGGTTCTCCAGCAATTACTATTACAGGTAAGGGTAATTATACAGATTCCATCACATTGCCATACAACATTGGAAAGAATCTAAACACCTTAACAGATCTTAAGGTAACATATTCAATGCAAAATGCTGATCAGTCTAGCTATACATATACATCATCAGCTAATAAGACAGCAATGTGCCATTATACATATAATGGAATCGCTCAAAAGCCAACACCTACTGTATATAGTGGAACAACACGTCTAACAGTAAATAAAGATTATGAAGTATCATACATTGATGCTTCAGGTGAAAAGGATGCATCAGTAGATGCTGGAGAAAAATACATAGTAATCACAGGATTGGGTTCATACTGTGGAACAATATCACAGCTATATGCAATCAATAGAAAAGAGATTACGGATGCATCAAAGACATTTACAAATGAAACAGCATTTACAACTGAGACAGCAGGGCAGCTTACATTTACAATTGCGGATACAAGCGTAAAGAGAATGGATGAATCTGCAGTAACCACATATTTAGTTGATACTGATTTAATTACATCAGATTATGCAAGTCAGTATGTTAACTACTATTATGCCGTTTACAAAAATAAAAATAATCTGATTAAACCTACGATTACGGTAACAGATAATACTTTAGGAACAAGTGGTCAGACTAAGGGCAAGTTAACAGAGGATGAAGATTATACAGTAGCATATGATGATGAAAGTGATGAGGATATTCCAGTTTCGACATTTAATAAGGATACTGGAGCAATAATAAGTGCATCATATATTACAGTATCAATAGCAGCATCTACGGCTACTAATTACAGCGGTGGAAATTACTTTGCTTCAGGCTCTACAGCAGCAACATTTAGAATCATGTACTTGGTACTTCAAGATGATATTTCAGACAGTGATTTCAGTGTCAAGTTCATGAATAATGGAGATAATGGTAATAATTATTTCTACAATAAAGGATATTCAATAGAGCCAGAAATAGAAGTAAATGACGGCACATTAGCGCTAACAGAAGATGTAGATTATACATTAACACTTACAGATAATATCACTCCAGGTAAGAAGACATTAGTAGTTACAGGTATAGGAAATTATACAGGAGAAAAAGAATTAGAATACTATATTTGGGGTAATTTATCAGAAACAGAGGCATACTACGAATATAATGGAACATATGTGAAGGGTGTACAGCCTCAGTTGTACACAGGTAAACAAATAGATCCTGATTGTGTTTTAGTTCTTGAGCATCAGAATGAACAGACAGAAGACTTTATATTAAAAAACGGAGAATATTCCGCAAGTAAAATAACATCAACAGACGATTTCTTCTCTGATGGAACAGTGCTATATGTCGGAAATGGAGATCACTATTGGCAGGGAGAAAAATCAGTAAATTACGGAATATCGTTTAATGAAGACGATGTTGAAATAACAAATATTGATCCTAAATATGAGTTTACTGGTTACCCTATCAAGATAGTTCCAGAATTGAATGTAAGTTCTGCAGAAATCAGCTCAATAGAATATTATAGAGATGACGATAGAACTACACAGACAGAAAACTTTACTGATTTAGGAACTATTACTGTAGTTGTTAATTATAAAGTAGGTTCAGCTACAGTTAGCAATCCAAAAGAAGCATCATACGAGATTGTTTCAAGAGATATTTCAAACTGTAATGTTGTTTATTCAAAGAACAATCGATATACGGGCTATCAGATTAAGCCACCATTGTCAGTATTTATTATGTCTGATGACAATGATCCATACAAACTTACAGAAAACACAGACTATACAGTAGAGTATGGTACAAATATTTATTCACCATGCACAGTTACTCTTACAGGAACTGGAAATATATCAGGATCTAAGACATACTATCCAGATATAGTAGTTGGAACTCCTATCAATTTACAGTTAACAAGTGATAGTACTTCTGTAACAGCTACATGGGTTCATGATATCTATGCAGACGGTGACGAAATCGAGATTATAAAAGTGGATACTGGCGCAGTTGTAGCATCTACAACAATATCTGATGGAAGTGAGGAATATACATTTACTGGTCTGGATAGCGTATGCAGTTATCAGGTAAAGATTCGTAGCTATGCAACAATTAACAATGATTTACAGTATAGCGAATATAAGACAGCTCAAAAAACAACAGGTATTACTACTTCTACAATCAAAGTAACAAGCAATTCAACAGGAAAGGCAACAATAGATTGGTCAGAGGCAGTTGGCGATGTGACAATTTACAAGATTTATCGTATAGACGAAGCTGGAAATGAAAAGAAAGTTGCTTGTTATCCAGCAAGTCTCAAAAAATACACAAACTCTAATTTGACAAGTGGCAGCGTATATTACTATTATGTAATTGGATACTCTGTTATCGATAATACGTTAACAGAAGTAACTAGATCAGAAACGATGCCAGTTACAATCAAATAGGGGATGAGTGGTGAATGTCACAGAATAAAAATTTTATCATAGGAGGTTTCGAATTCGAAACCTTCTATGAGTATAGAGCGGCTCAGGAAGACGTCAAAAAAATAGAGTGCATCAATGAAGAGCTGGATATCCAGGATCCGGAGGTCGCACTACGCCTTTATAATGATATTCGAGATGGCATCATTACTTTTAATAGCCCAATAGGAAAGCAATATACAGAGCACATTGCGGACATTGTTGCCAACAAGTCCGCTGGGCTTTTAGATGACAGAGAAATAATAGAAGAAGCAGCAGGGAAGGCTAAGGGTCAAAGACTCGTTGGCCTTCTTTTTGTGTCTTTAGCAGTTCTTTTGATTGGTATTTATAGCTTTGTGGAGATAAAGGATGTGATGCAGGCTAGAAAAATGGCCAAGGTCCAGGAGTCTGTCAAGGAGGCTTCAATCACTAATAATTCACAAAATAAAGCTAATATGGAAGAAGAAAATGACGATATAGATTCTGTAGAGGACTCAGATGGAGGTGAAGATGTAGAAAATGCCTCATCAGCAAATGATATTACTGATGATTACATTGAGAGTCCTTGGGATACTGATTATGCAGCTAGCGACCGCCAAATCCTTCCTGAATTACAGGATTTGTATTCGCAGAATACAGATTTGGTAGGCATTTTAGAGGTCGTTGACACCGATATCAACTATCCTGTTATGCAGACACCTAATGATCCAGAATACTACCTTAGAAGGGATTTTTATGGTGAGGATAGCACTGCAGGTACTCTATTCGTTGATTATCGATGTGACATAGTTAATCCAACCACAAACACTATAATCTATGGACATAATATGCGTTCAGGAGCAATGTTTGGTGGGCTAAAAAGATATTTAGATTATGACTATTATCAGTCTCACAAGACGATAATCTTTAAAACTTTATATGAGGAGCAAGAGTATGAGGTAGTTGGAGTAGGCTTATCTGAGGTAGGCTATAGCGACGACGAATCCTATAAATACTATGACTTTATAAATGCAGTTACAGGAGAGGAGCTCCAGGAGTTTTTGGATAACATCCAGAGTTTATCAGTGTATGATGAGACGATTAATATTACTAGTACTGACAAAATATTGACTCTCAGCACATGTAATACTTACAAGGAGAATGGCCGAATGTTCATCGTAGCTAAGAGAGTCAGATAGTTTGTCATAAAGGGCTATCGATTTGGGGATGGGTACTATGATGAAGATTAAAAAGGGATTTTTGAAAAAAATAGGATGTTTTCTAATAAGCGCATCTGTGATTCTTTCCGGTTGGACTTTTTTCGGAGGTCTAACGTCTGATGCAGGTCTAAATGATGATGGAGATGCATTTTCTTTTGAAAATGGAGAGAGTGTTTCTGCATCAGCTTATGCAGGTAATTCAACAATAACTTCTGTAGATGATGATGGTAATGGGGCAACTATAGGAGATAGTGCATTTTCAAATTGTTCAGCATTAACAAATGTAAATATTATGGGTACTGCCAGTGTGGGAACACAGGCATTTTTAGGATGTTCTAGTTTAAATCAGGTGTATTTAGGTTCAGTTTCAACAATTTCTAGTGATTCCTTTAGAGATTGTTCCTCTTTAACTAGTTTTACTATTGGTAGTAGTGGCACTTACTGGACATATAACAATGCATTATATAAGGATACCGAGCTAATATTTGTTCCAGCTGGAATTACAACATTAACAGTTAGTTCGTCATGTACATCGATAGCTGACGATGCATTCTATGGATCACGAGTAAGTGAATTAACATTCGAAAAAGCAAGTAATATTACATCATTTGGAACTCAGTCTAATTGGCCATTGTTTAGTAATTCATCATATACACTTACAGTAAAAGCATCAGATGGTGCCGATACTGCGGTGGAAGATTATTTTGATGGTTATGTAATAGATTACGGGGATACAAGATGTATTTTATTATTTGACAATGCAGATACAGGTGATTCCGATGACACAATAGATATAACTGTTGTAGAAGAGTTTTATGATTCAGATGGAAATATTGAGTCGGATAAAGGAACCTCGACTACTACGACCTATACAGTTGGCGCTACAATTACAGCAGCGACATATGATGGATATGGATTAACAAGTGGTAATAGTCCATACACAGTTACTGGAACGGAAACAGCTGCTATTACTTTTACATATAAAGCTGGAGCTACAGATTCGTATAATGTAACAGTTATAGAGGAGTTTTATGATACATCAAATACAATAGAAAGCAGTAAAACAACTACTACAACTAATACATATGAATCGGGCGCTACAATTACAGCAGCAACATATGATGGATATACATTATCAAGTGGAAATAGCCCATATACAGTTACTGGGGCAGACACAGTTACATTTACATATGCTGCAACATCTTCATCTGATTCGAATAACTCCGGCTCCACCACAGACTCGACCACCACAAAAACCTACACCGTCACAGTCTACGACGTATTCTATCAGGCTGACGGTACTACAAAGATAGAAACAAAGACCAGAACCACAGATACATATACAGCAGGCACTACCTATAGCTATGAAGCCAAGACCTACAGTGGCTATACATATTTTGATGGTGAATACCAGTCAGGAACCGTAAATACCAACCGTACAGCTACTTTTAAATACAAGAAGACAACTACATCGTCTGCGTCATCAGGAAAAGCTACAGAGGGAATTTACAAGATTACAGAGGGTGCCAGCCAGACAGTGGCTCAGACCGGAGGCCCAGTTCGTATAGTCTGCAACGGACCTATGGAAAAGCTTACAAATGTTATGGTGGACGGAGTGGATATTCCTCAGGGAAATTACACGCTAGAAACAGGATCTGTTATCCTGACTATGACATATAATTACATTAAGTCTTTATCTGTAGGCACTCATGTAGTAAGATTTCAGTATACAGATGGTTATGGTGAAACAAATCTTACTATCACAGGAAAGACCACCACAACTGTCACCTATACAGTTGCATCGGACGGCACAGTTTCTCAGGGACGTACCCAGGACACTACCCCAAAGACCGCCGATGGATTCGACAATAGATATTTGCTTTGCATTGCTATTTTCATGTTAGGTGCGGCAGTACTATTATTTAGCAGACAGCAGAGAAATCTAGAAATTCTCGCGGCTAGAAGCAGAGAAGAATATTAAAACTAAAAGGTCCTAGATTCAACTAGGACCTTTTTTAATAAATAATAAAGATAAGGGGGGATATTATGATTACTGAAATTATTATTTACGGACTATTGTTGATTGGCCTATTTGCAGTATGTGACAACAAGCTATCTGCTAAATGGTATCTTCCAATGAAAATTATCTGCTCTGCGGGATTTTTAGTAATTCTAATTGAGCGAGAGTGTTATTCGGAGAGCATACATAGATTGTTGCTGGCGCTGATTGCATGCTTTGTAGGCGATATATTTATGGCTTTGTTCAATAGCTATCACCAAAAGCATTATATGGCGTGGGGCATCCTGGTATTCATGGTTGGACATGTTTTCTTGCTGATAAATATGTGCACCTACCACCAGCCAACAAATCCATGGATATTCATACTACCAATACCTATATGCGGTTTAATGTACCTGTTATATAAGAAAATACACCTTCATATGGGTCGACTTTTCTATCCAGCCTTTGTGTATTGCTACTTTGTATCGGCCATGGCTCTAAAGGCCATTTCCGTTGGTGGAATCACTATGATGGCAGGAGCATTATTCTTCCTTAGCGATTTTTCAATCCTGTTTTTATACTTCTATCATTTCCACACAAAGCCATTAAAAAAGCTTTGTCATTACTTTAATTTGGCTACCTATTATATAGCCATCTTATTATTTATCTATAGCATTTAACAAAAAAGCATCTTGCTACTGAAGTGTAATACTTCAATAAACAAGATGCTTTATTTATGTCTAAAACTAATCTATATAGGATACAAACACATTTCCAAAGGATGAGAAGTACTCGTCCGCTTCTGTAAGTCCCATCTTTGTATTCTTCAAGGTCATAGGGTTGAAGAGTGTCACCGAATTAGCGTCATATCCCACAACAAGAACTGCTGTGTCATCTCCGGTGTAAGCATATACTGGATGTCCCAGGTTTACATAGTAGAGCACCTGAGAAATAGATGCACCTGTTAAATCCAGGATGGTTTCGTCCTTTAATGTGCGAGACAGGATGGAAATAGGTGTTTCTCCGCTTTCAATCAATGTATGTACCTGAACATTTTCACCCTCGTTTACCAGCATAGCAGAGAGTGCTCTGGCTAAACCGCTGGCATCAGAGTCACTAGAACCAACAGTAATACCTGTAAGGGCTGACTGGTAATTCTTTCGTCCGCGCTTCCATATGTATTTTGGCTCGTTATCAAGCACGATACCCATGTTTGCGTCCGCTTCTGAAATGGCTTCGATAAGATTGTCTGTGGCCAGTGTTACACGGTTTCCTACATATACAAAGTACTGCGTAGAGCTTGTGGCAGAGGCAACTGAAATAGAGCTATTTGAATCAGCCACCACCAGACCTGTCACATCAAAGGTAACATTTCCTAAGGTTTCATCCTCTTCGAATGGAGCCATGTTTAAAACGATGCAGCGCTGCTTGATGCTGTCATTTTCTGTGGTAATAGGCACCGCCTTGTTTTGCTCACCGGCACTGTTTTTAATAGTATCCATATCTGCCTCAAGGATGGTGTTGTCATCGCTAAACTGGATTCGGTCCATGTAAATTGTGTAGCCATCGATATTTACATCTGTAATGTAGTAGCCACTCTTCTGGTAGGACATGAGCTCCTTACTAGAAGAACCATTTGAAATGTCGGCAATCACTATCTTGTACATAGGATAAACTGTGGATCCGGCACCATCAGTGGTAATGTCCTTTTCATAGATGATACCGTAAATCAAGTCATCATCCATAAATGCTAGTGGCTTTAACAATTGACCATCCTCAGCATTTATATCAAAGCTGTTGTTGGTCTCCAGGTCAAATATATGAAGTGAATCGGAAAGTGTAGCATCATCCATCCATGCCATATATCTGCGTGATGAAGAAACCGCATACTGTGAATCATCAAGTCCTGTCATAAGCTCTGTAGTAGAGAGCTCGTTGTTCAGTGGAATGTACAGTAATGTACCATTTACCATGATGTAGAACTCATTATCAGCTGTTTCATATAATAAATCTGAGAAGTTGGCATTTAAAATCTGGTATGAACTAGATGATGTAATAAATACCTGCTCTGTAGAAACATTTGTAATGGCATCGTAATGGTAAAGGTTGATACCGCATTCGCCCTCGTGAGTACCTGAATTCATGTAGCCATAAACCACATAATCCATAGTACCGCTCTCGTCAATGTTCAATATCATAATCTCATGCTGATTGTATATTGAACGAATATCTGTAGGGTCATTTACAAAAGAGAAAATCTCTTTAATATTTCTGTCTGCCTGATTGTACTCAAAAAGACTACCTGACTGTACAAAGGAAACCACCGTACCAGTTTCATTTGAAAGATACTGAACATCCTGATTTGTAACACCGATGTTTAGCATATTGTCCTCGATGACAAGTGATGCAGAATCGAGAATCTGTTCCATACTTCTGTCGTATGATAATAGGTAAATACGATCTGCAGTGTAGCGAATACGGAAATCCTCTGAGCAAAGGTAATATTCTGTCTTGCTGTCGCTGCCACGTGTGAGCTCGTAATCAATTGTGAGGCTCACATAGTTTGTAGTGATATCTGTAAAGGATACTCTAGGAGTACCTGTTTGAATACCATCAAAGGAACCATAGCCCACCTGAGAAAGGCTAGAGTTGATGGTAACATGTGAAAGGTCTGAATCATCCATGCTGCCATCAGGCTCGATATAGGAAGCTAGCTCACTGTAGTTTGCAGATAGGGCTGTGTCGTGGAAATACTGAGCAAAATCTAGGATTTCCTTTTCGTGGCAATTCTCTGTCTGCATGATACGAGTGTAATAGTAAATGCTATCACTACCAGAGGTAGCAGTGATTACAAGTAAATATTCCTCGCCCACATCGATAAGGTTTTCAGCTGTGATATTGGCCAACAGCACATCCCCTTCTTTTTTGAAATCTATTTCGTTGGAAGAAATATTTCGTTCTGTATCTAGAGATTTGATGGCGTAGGAGAGTGAATCTATCTCGTAGCCCTGCTCTGATATAGATAAGGAAATGTTTCTGTCAGAGTCTAGTGGAATAAGAGCATCACGCATGTATGCTGGATCCATTTCATTTACGTATCCATGTAAAATTGTCTGTCCGTCGTCGAAATAATTTATGGCCAAGGTCGGTAGTGTAGGACTGCCCTGAGCCGTGACTTCTACGTCCTCTTTTATGTTGGTAACAATCTCAAAAAATATTACGGAAATAAAAAATGTGATAACAAGCACAATGATGCGCTTTATTATATTTATAGGAATACCCTTTCTATAGAACTGTAATTTCATATGGGTCTCGCTTTCTTGTTTTATGATATATAAAGTGTTATAATGCTTTGAATTATGAGAGTATATATATCTTATCACTCTTTTGTAATACTGTCTCGCCAAAGTTAGGCAGTATAAAAGCTAGTTATTTTGGAGGATTCATGAAGAAGATATTTAAAAAGATTGGATCTGGGCTAAAGAAGATTGGCAGCATTGTTAAGATACCATTTCAAAAAATTGCTGAGTCAAAGGCGGTAAATTGGTATCTAAATTGTACTTTTCATAAGACATGGATAAAACTATGGGAAGATTATGCAATTATCATGAACATTCCGTTGTCTTTAATCATCATATTTATTATGGAATGGTTATCTAGACACTCATTTACAAATGCATGGATGTTCGTTGTTGATCATACTGGACCATATTTATTTAATTCTTACTGCATTTTTGTTGCACTCAGCCTTGGATTTCTTAGTAGAAGAAGAGACTGGTGGCGCGTTGTTATTTCTGTATTCTTTATTATATTAGGTATAATAAACTGCGTCATATTACTTAACCGTGTATCACCATTTGGTTATACAGATCTATACATGGTCAGCGATTTGATGACTATGTCAGATTCCAACTACTTCACGGCAGAACAAGCTACCATGGTTATGATAGCGGCGGTCATTTTGGTAATCCTATTGATTATCTTCCTTATAAAAGGACCTAAAAAAGAAAAGGTAAAGCCATTTTGGCAGAGATTATTACTTGTGATTGTATTATTCGCAAGCTTATATCCAACAACAAAGATTCTTCGAAACGAAGGTGTTCTTACATCTTACTTTGGAAACCTTTCACAGGGTTACTTAGACTATGGTTATTTATACGGTTTCTCAACATCAGTCCTAGACAGAGGTATGAGCAAGCCATTTGGTTATTCTAGAGAAAAAATCGACAGCATCCTTGAAAAGGATCAGGCATACGTTGATAGCATATCAGACGGAAACGGTGGTTCAGCCACAGTTGCCACATTGCCATCGGACGGCAAAAACCCTAACATTGTAGTTATCTTGCTAGAGTCATTCTTTGATGTATCAGAGGTTGACTACCTAGAGACCAGCGAGGATCCAATTCCTTTCATCCACTCTCTAGAGCAAAACTACTCAACAGGTCACTGTATCGTTCCTGTAGTAGGAGCCGGTACATGTAACTCAGAGTTTGAGGTACTTACAGGTCTCAGCGTTAATTTCTTTGGACCAGGTGAGTATCCACAGAAAACAGTACTAAAGCAGACAGACGTTGAAAGTTATGCCGATGTCCTTCACGACCTTGGCTACAACACACACGTAGTTCATAACAACGGTGGTAATTTCTACTCAAGAGCAAATGCCTTTTCACAGATGGGATTTGATACCTTTACTTCAAAGGAGCTTCTTGATATCACAGATTACACACCATTAGGCAACTGGCCTACAGATGATATCCTTATCGGAGCCACAATGGATTCCATGGATTCATCAGAGGGTAGCGACTTCATCTACACCATTACAGTAGAGGGACATGGCGCGTACCCAACATATCCTGTAGAGGATGACCCAGAAATCACAGTTACAGCCAACGGCAAGAGCTTTGGTGAAAAATGTGCATGGGAATACTATTGCAATCGTATCCACAATGTAGACGATTTCGTAAAGAATTACATCCAGGCCTTTGACGACAGAGGAGAGGATACACTTGTTATCATGTTCGGTGATCACCTTCCAACAATGGGACTTACCGACGACGAGGTTTCCACAGGAGATCTTTACAAGACCAAATACTTTACATGGAACAACTTTGGAATGGAAAAGATAGATGAGGATCTTGCATCATACCAGCTCGTATCAGAGTTCCTCAACCGTCTAGACATCCACACAGGAAATATCAACGCATATCATCAGCGTGTCATGGCTGAGGGCAAAGAATATGGCACCCCAGACTACATGAACGACCTAAAGATGCTCCAGTACGACATTATGTACGGAGACAGATATACATACGAAGACGGCACTGCATATCAGGCATCAGACCTTACTATGGGTGTAAAGGATGTCACAATTGACAGCGCTTACTTCTTCAACGGCCAGCTACACATATACGGCGACAACTTCACCAAGTGGTCAAAGGTATACGTAAACGGCGAAAAGGTATCTACCGGCTACGAATCAGGCCAGGTACTGGTTATCAATGACACCTCAGTTAAAAACGGCGACACCATAAAGGTTTGCCAGCTAGGTAGCTCAGATACCATCTTCCGTGAGTCCAACGAATACACCGTAAACGACCCACACTACGTAGAGGAAGAAACCCCTATCGAAGACGAAGAAGCCGAAATAGACGCCGAAGAATAAACCAACTAAAATCAGGCACCGCAACCGCGGTGCCTTTTTTACGCCCAAATTAACCTCAAATCCCGCCCCGCCCTTGTTAAAGCATAAACTTACCCCCGTCCCATCCAAGGGACCACAGCGCCCGCCATAAAAACTCTCAAAGAATTAGGATTATCTAAGTGAGCAATCGCGTATGTCTATTCACAGGTGTTCTTCTGACGGTTTTACAATTCTATCAGGACGGTTCGTACAAAGCAGACACACTCAACTTAAATTAAGAAGACTCAACAAGGTATGTCCCACACAGGCTCTTGATTTTTAGTGGAGCCCTAGAAGCACAGAAGTGAATTACATAGCCAACTGGCATGCCGAGCCATGGACGGCGAGGCAAATGCCAGCTGAACATGGACGTGAATCTGGCATGGTGCCAGTTGGCTAAGTAATTTACTTCGTCTTGCTTCTTGGGTTGCACGACCAATGAGAGAGCCTGTGTGGGGCATATCTTGTTGAATTTTCTAGAGAAAAACTAAGAGTGTCTGCTTTGTACGAACAGTCCCTTCGAATAGTAAAACGCGGCAGAAGTACACCCATACATACTCGATTTTACCCATTAAGGCAATCTAAAATTCTGCTCAAATTGACCAAGGGCATGGAGTACAGTGACAGTCCCAAGAGCGCCGACCTTTTTATAATGGGAAATGCGAAGTGGGGAGGGATACGGCAAGGCATTAAAAAAAGACTCGATTGAATCAATCGAGTCTTTAATCCTTGTTAATAGGTAATTAAGCTGCTACCTTTGCCTTTGCAACTTCAACAAGCTTTGCAAAACCTTCTGCATCGTTAACTGCCATCTCAGCGAGCATCTTTCTGTTCATCTCAACACCAGCGAGCTTAAGTCCGTACATGAACTTAGAGTATGAAAGTCCATTGATACGAGCTGCAGCGTTGATACGAGCGATCCAAAGCTGTCTGAACTGTCTCTTCTTCTGCTTTCTACCAGCGTATGAAGAAGTAAGTGCACGCATAACTGACTGCTTTGCAACACGATACTGCTTGCTTCTAGCGCCTCTGTAACCCTTTGCTAACTTTAATGTTCTATTGTGTTTCTTCTTAGCGTTTAATCCGCCTTTAACTCTTGCCATTTTAAATTCCTCCTAACCAAATCAATTAATGGATACAACCTATCTTAGAGATATGGAAGTACCTTCTTCATGTTCTTTACATTTGTTGAATCAACGATTGCTGACTGACGAAGATTTCTCTTTCTCTTTGTAGTCTTCTTGGTTAAGATGTGGCTCTTGTATGCCTTGTTTCTCTTAAGCTTTCCTGTTCCTGTTACCTTAAAGCGCTTTGCAGCTGCTCTT